>CAYJRO010000024.1:0-9218 GCA_964372425.1 uncultured archaeon | reverse complement strand
TCTATATACAAAACAGCCCAGTTTAAAACATGGCTGGCCGATTCAATTAAACCTATTTCTGTCCGGCGTCTTGAGACTGGGCTTCCCCTTTCTTCGGCTTGCCGCCGAAAAGGCTGCCGCCCGCCTTCTTCCTTAGGAAAGGCATTCCGGTCGTGGTGTTCTCCGTTACCTCGAATCCGGGCGGCATGCTGAACAGTGCTCCGGCCGCGTCCTTCGAAAAATAATACAGTCTGGCCTTTCCCTTCTGCTTGAGGTGCAGCCACCATTGCTTGCCCGTCTTCTTGGACTTGTAGGTGAAAGAACTGAACAGTCCCATAAATATTTTTTGTCGGCAGTTAAACATAAGAAGCGTTTCATATCATTGTTGACTGAAATATCTAAGCCGGCACCTTTCTGGAGATATGTTCCATGGCATCTTCAAAATCCGGCACATCAGCGATCAGCGGCCCTAGTTCGATCATCCATACATTCTTCTTCGCCGCCAGCCTTTCCAGGAATTCCTTGGCATCCCATTCCTCCCTGTAGTATGAGAGCTTTTTCCTCACCAGATCCGGATCGAATTCCACGCCGCTCTTCAGGAGGAACCACAGGTCATAGATGTCCCTCGCCTTGCTCCTTGTCATGATCGCCCTGACCTTTTCAGCAAGTATCTCCTTCTCCTGCATCACCAGAAGGGAAAACTTGGGGACATCCGGATACAATGAAGAGTAATTTCTCAGTGAAGGCTCCGTGTCTATGCTGGACTTGAGGTTTATGTCTATCCTGACGTTCGAATATGTCTGTGGCTTTCCGTTGAAAAGAGGCCCCTCGCACCTAAGTTTTGTGAGCACGGAGCTGAAAGGCTTCTTTGAACCTTGAATGCGGCAGTTTATCCCGAACTGCCTAAGGACGGATAGTATGTTTCCCATCAGCCTGTCTGTGTCAACGGGCTTTGCTGCCGTGAAGTCAACGTCCTCGCTGAACCTTCCCAGGCCGTAGAACTTGCACAGGCACGTGCCTCCCTTGAAGACAAGCTCGCTTCCCGTATTCTTCGATATGGAAAACATCACGAGGTCTATCAGGTAGTCCTTTTCTGTGTTGCCAAGGCTGAGGTTTTTTATGCGCGACCTGCTCTTCAAATCTTCCAATGATATCATAGGTCATCCAACCTTGTGTTCACTATTATCTTCCATCTGGAATCCCTGCCCATGGGCGTTTCGGAGGACCAGTTGAGGGGGGTATACAGTCTGCCGACCATGTCCAGAAGCCCGTTGGCTTGAGCACCGGCTTTCTCCGTAAGGTAGCCGACGCGCTTTGCAAGCGACATCTTGCCTGTTCTTTTGACATATTCCACAAGCTTCTCATAGTCCAATTCGCCGCTCAGTATCGCCTTGGCAGCCTCGTCAAAAGGCGTGTTCTTGGCCAGCATGCAGTCTATTACAGCCTTTTCCTTCTCCGCTACGAAAATGTCGAACAGTCCGAGGCGAATCTTAGCGTATCCCCAGAACTGGCTGACCTTCGTGAAGGTTATCCTTTGGCCGCCGAAATCCATGCTCTTTTTCGGCCGCGGCACAGCCACCATGATCTCTATGGGGACCTGTTCGGTAAGCTTGTGCATGGACAAGGCCGTCCAGAAGCTTATGTACGACGGCGTTCTTATGTAGGAAGCGAACTCTCTCGGATCGTCATGCACGGTATACTTGCCCCTTTCGACATGCCTTATCACGCCCCTCTTCCTCAGCCTGTAGGCCACTACCTTCACATAATCCTCGTTCTTGCGCAGGATTCGCGAAAGGTCCTTTGTGCTGAACAGCGGATACGCTCTCAATGTTTCCACCAGCTCTACGGCTTTCATACTATAATTATGGTGTTGCATATTTAAATATATTATTAGTATACAGTAATCAAATTTGATTACTATAATATAACAAAATATCGAAAACTCTTGTTTTAGTACACTAGAATTATCATTTTTGATTACCTTGAGTCAACAGAGTAAGAACATCATGCGGCCGGGTGATCAATCTTATCAGACATTCTAGTCGCCCAAAAAGAAGAGATCCGGACTTTCCTTCTTTCCACCATTCTAATGATTCATTTGTTTTGTATTTATTTTTGTAGTTTTATCTAACAGCAGCCATTTCCAAAGCGGAATGAATTTAACCTTCTTGCCGTCTACTTTCTCTTCAGCCTCGTAATCCCACGTTATAACAAGCAGGTTTTTGCATCTCAGCTCCTTGGCGGCTTTCAAGAGAGATCTCGTTTCTCTTTTCTCCAAATCTTCTTTTCCCGAAGCGTATGTGACCTGTACCAGTTGTTTTATTTTCAAGCCTTCTTTGATTATAAAGTCCACCTCGTTCTGCTGGTAGTCCTTCCAGTAAAATATTTCAAACCCGCTGAATAAATCCGATCTTCTCACCAATTCTATTGCCACGGTGTTTTCCATCAACTTGCCAAAATTTTCTGAAATTCTGAAAGCCATGGAGCCTATAAAACCGTTGTCTATTACGTATATTTTCTTCGGTGCTTTGATTTGCTCCTTGGGCTTGGGAGAAAATTTGTTTATCATGACGAATATGAAAGCCTCTTCCAAATATCCGGCGTAATTTTCAACTGTGTGGACGCTGCCCAAGCCCAGAATATTCTTAGCCTTTGTAAAGGAAAATTCTTTTGAAAACAGGTTTATCATGTATTTGCCAAGTTCATAAATTTTTGAGGCGTATCTTATGTTGTACCTCTTTACAACATCTTTGAAAACAATGTTGTTGAATAGGGTTCTTGTATAAGACCTGTAATCAAGATTTTTAACAACTATCTCTGGAAACCCGCCAATCTCCATATATTTCCTCAAATTCCCCAAAATGTCTCCTTGGTTTTCCTTCGACAAAATATCGTCTTTAGAAAAACCTACATCCCTGGCTTTTAAAAACTCTCTGAAAGAAAACTGGAAAATCATAACAGGCAGGTGCCTACCAGTCAGATGTGTGGCCAGCTCTTTGCTCAGAAGTTTAGAGTTGGAACCTGTGACAACCAAGTTGTATCTATTTCTCTGCAATCTGTTGACAAAAAGTTCCCATTTTTCCAGGTTTTGAATTTCGTCTAAAACTAAAAATTCGTAATTGCCGTAAACTTCCCTTAGGCTCTTTAAAAATAAATCGTAATCATCGACTTTCACCAATTCTTCCTCATCAAAGTTAATGTAAGCGAAACTTCTGTTTCTCATAGATTGTATAGAAAAAAATGACTTGCCAGCTCTCCTTGGACCCAATATAACTTTTATCAAACTGCTTTTTAATAGGCTGTTATTTAAATCGGCCTCCCTTTCGACAAAACGCTCTTTTAACATGTCTTTGGCTTCGGATCTCTGTCTCAATACTATTTCTTTGATTTTTGTAGTGTTTTGCATACTATAATTTAGTGCACATTTTTATTTAAATTTGTGCAGTATGGTATTAAGTACTGCACACCTTAGTGACAAACTGCAAGAGATCCGGACTTCATCCTTCTTCTACAGGAGATTTGCATTTACCCCCAATTACGCATTCGGTGACTTCTTTCTGATGCCGCCTCGTTAATATACGGCTTGCTAATTATCTATAATTTAGATTTAAAGCTTATATACTAGCTATAATTAATATCATTTGTGGCAGTGCCTTCTGTAGAAGAAATAGCGGAGTACAACCCGTGGCTGAGGGGGGAGCAGTTCGAAGTGCCCGTATTCAAAAGAAAGATGTATGCGGAAATAAAAAACGAGATAACCAAAGGCAAATTTATCGTAGGGATTGTAGGCATAAGGAGGGTCGGAAAGACAATTCTGATGAAGCAGATAGGGAACGAGCTTGAAGGCGAAAGGTTCTTCTTTTCTTTCGACGAGGAGGCCTATCAAAACACAGAGTCATTGAAGTTTGTAATCTCGCATTTTGTAAAGATTTCCAAAGAGAAGCCCCGCATTTTTTTGGATGAGATAGGAAGAATAAGGGGGTGGTCCGGCGCAATAAAGAAATACCACGACCTGGGCAGGGCGAATTTTGTCTTGTCCAGCTCATCTTACTTGCACTTGACAAAAGGAAAGGAAAGCTTAGCAGGCAGGTTGAAGGATTTTACTTTGAGACCGTGGAGCTTCGAAGAGTATCTGAGACTTAATAACAGAGAGGTAGATATTGTGAAAGAAAGCAACATAGAGAGAGCTTATACAGCATTCAAGTACAGCTACGAAAAGGAGGCCAAAGATTTTTTAAAGAATGGGTCGTTTCCAGAGATAGCCGGCGAGGAAAACGAGTTTGAAATTAAAAAATACGTCAAGAACTCGACTGTCGAGAAGCTTGTTTTTGAGGACCTGCCGCGAATTTTCCCGATAGAGCACGTAGACAAGGTTTACGATATTCTGATCAACATAGTCAGAAACAACGGCTTGATACTGAATTATTCTAATCTGGGCGGCATACTCCAATTGTCCAAAGACACGGTCAAAAGGTATGTATTTTATCTGACAAAGTCGTTGATAATAGACTCTGTCCCTTTGTTCGGAAGCAGCACAAAAGCGTTAAGAAAAGGCAGGAAGTTCTATTCTTCCTGTCCGCCAATAGCGTTCGCATATCAGGAATATTACAACGAGCCCAGTCTTGTGGAAAATGCTGTTCTGAACAAGCTTCAAGAGCATTTCGATAATGTGAAATTTTATAGGGACAGTTTAAAAAGGGAGGTCGATTTCATAGCGGGCAACGTGCCAGTCGAGGTCAAGTGGAGTACCGACATCTATCCGGAGGACCTGAGAAATATCTTGTTCTTCATGAACAGGCACAACTTGAAAAGGGGAATAATCGTTGCAAGGAGGTTTGATGTCATAGAAAGGGATTCGAGGAAAATATACGTTCTGCCTTTGGAATTCTTCCTTCTATCATATCTGCCTGCAATGTTTTAGAGCGGGTGGGATGATTTATAAAACCGAGGAAACTGGAACGAGAACATCACTGCACTGCCGTTTCTGATGCCGCCCTCGTTAAATTTTCGAATACCAAAGTCTATTAGGAAAGGTTTAGACATGGTAATTGCCGATGCTATCATAAGGGTAATCAGGTCGATGGTGGGCGAACCGCCGAGCTGTCCCAACAACAACTACTGCTGCAACGGTGTTGACCTGGATCCGGGCTGTCTAGGCACCGGGGCGACTTTCGCAGTAGGCAACAGGGGCTGCACATGCACTCTATTCAACAACGGCGTTGACAATATATGTTGAAGGCGAACGACTCTATCGTCCCGTAGGTTTGCTCGTGCGAGGAACCCAGTGTTTGGTTGGCTAAAATTATCAGTAAGAAGATTGTCAAAACTAGTAGCCTGGCGCTGCGCATGTTTTACCAATAATTAATTTTGGGGTTTGTCGATAATAATTACTGTGTGCGACATCGCCTTCCTTTACTGAACAGAACTGGGCTTTAAGCAGTTGATCAGTATTTTCTATAGACTGTGCTTCTATGGCCAACTTCTAAAACGAATATTGTCATTCTGTTTACTTCTATGCTCATTACAATCCTGTAGTCGCCTGCCCTCAGCCTGTAGAGGCTGAAACCGCTTAGTTTTTCGACGAACTTGAAAGGGTCATTCGACGCCTTCACCACTTTTTGTATTATCCTTTCAGCAATTCTCTTATCCAACTTTTCTAGCTGCTTAATCGAAGTGCCAGTCCACCTTATTTCATAGGTCATTTGATTCCCAGTCTTTTCTTAGCTTCATCTGTGGAGTATGTTTTGCCTCTTTTTATGTCTTCAAGAGAATGTTCTATGTTTCTTATGGTTTCGGCGCTCAGGTGTTCTTCTTCCAAGGTGGTTTTGACAAGTCTGTCTATCACCTGGTTGTAGGTTTCTCTGGGAAAGACCTTCATTTCTTCCAGCTTGTGTTTGGTTCTCTCATCCAACTGTATTGTAGTTGCCATAGTTATCTATAGTGTTCTATAGTATTTAAGTTTTAGTATTCACAGCCATCTTGCCTGTAATAGGTTTGCCCGCACCTTCAAGTACGCGTTTGCCCTTCTTTTTATATACTTGAAACCTATTTTAGGCCGTTAAATGGGCAGAAGGAAGCAAGGAAAATGTTCGGCACTGACGACCCCAAGGAGATCGGAAAGCAGCTCCGCGAGTGGATGATTGATTTCATCACGTCCGCCCCGTTCTTGTGATGGTAGTCGAAGGCGACGATGCCGTGGAGAAGGTCAGGGCATTATTGCTGCGCGAGGGGACGAAAGCCGGGGACTTTTTGGACGTCTACTTCATCCAAAAGAAGCTGGGGTATATGCAGCCGATGTCGAGGGCTGTATAGTGAAAAAGCTTAATCTAGCACTTCAATCCTATGACAAGTACAGGAACAACCTTAAAGCCAAGGCCGGGCTCCTCCAATCAGATAGGCTTTTTGACTGGGGAAAGGAACGCGAACTATTGCTGGCAGAGATAGACGAAAGGGATTTCTACGCTTTTCTTGAGAAGTTTCGCTCATTCTTGAAGGAAATCATCGGTAGTTTGGACTATAAAGGCTGAGATTCTCTCAAAGGCTTGCAGTTTTATGCGCTATTAGCATCTTTTCCGCTCAATGACCAGCAAGTTTCGGCCAGTCAATTATAATTTCTAAGACTCCGTCTCTGCCACAGTCCTCAAAAGCCTTGGCTTGCGCTTGCTTTTCCTGTAATAGCGGTATATCAAAAATGCTAAGACGGGCGCGAGCCCAGCGCTTTTTTCTTTTTCCGGGATTAGCATTTATCTGGACAGAAGCACAGGAATGTATTGAAAGCGTGAGGATGAATGAAGATAATGATTGACAACAGCGTCTGGGTCGAGACGGTCGGCAATTCGAACCTGAAGGGAGTCATCGTGCAGCTCTGCAAGGAGTTCGAGCTTAGGAGCTGCGAGATCATCGAGTCCGAAGTCAGAGATTCCGCTGAGGGGTCATATGAGGGGGAGGAGCTGGGTGAGTTCTACAGATCGTGCCCGGTCACCGGCGTGGTGAATGTCAGCGACAGGGTCAGAGAAATCGCCAGCCGGTATCTGCAGTCATTGCGGCTGGCAAAGAAGAAAAAGAAGCTTGTGCTTGCGGACCTCCTGCTCGCGGCGAGCGCCGCCATCGACAGCGTGGACTATGTCTTGACGTTCAACAGGATGACCCTTGCGAGCGACATGTTCCAAGCGGTATACAGAAAGGTGAACGAGAAACTCAGGATCAAGACGCCGACCTTTCTGATTCATTTTGACTCTTTCAGGCAGCTGCTAGTCTGAATCCCCGAACATCTTCTTGTAGAGCTCCTCGCTGTGCTTTCGCCTGATCATCCTAGCAAACTCCAGCGGAGTCACTCCCATCTTCTTTTTGAATTCCTTCTGATGCTTCGACAGCCTTCCCATGCCAATCGCCCTCTAAATAATACTTTGCTTTGAAGCTTAAATTTCTATCGTCCGGCTATTACTGGGGCTGTGCTCTTGGCCGGCAGGAACTGAGGTGCGCACTGGTCACCCAGCACAAATAGATACTGAGCAATGCGACCGTTACGGCCCGTGGAACAGAAGCGCGAGGCTCTCCTGCAACATAGTCCAATAAATATCTATTAGATTTTAAATTTCTAAGACTCCGTCTCTGCCACAGTCCTCAAAAGCCTCGGCTTCTGCCTTCTTTTCTTGTAGTAGTTGTATGCGAAGAATGCCATTGCTGAAACCAGCAATACAGGCAGTATCCAGTATGGAACGGCTGCCGGTACTTTCACAGTCAGCTCCGAGCTCGCTAGCTGCATTACAGCATCTTCCATGTTACTTCTTATTGCTCTGAGAATAATTTCTGCGTCTCCGGGTCTGCCGGCATCCAAGTAGTCTCTGGCACTCCGCAGACCCAGTTTCGCCTTCTGCAGGCTTTCAGCAGCTGCTGTCACATTAGCACCTCTCAGGGATGCGGCCAGTATCTCCTGCTCTATCTCAGAGATCAAAAGCTTGTAGTTCAATATCTTCAGCTCCAAGCCCGTATCCCTTTCAGCGGATGTCGGCGGCGCCTGTGACACTTTAAGAAGTATCTTTCTGCTGTCCTTTACCTGATCGGAAGACAGCACGAAATCGAACGCGTATGTGCCTGCCGGCGTGCCTTCAGGTACGTCTACCGAGACTAGGAATATCGCCGTGTTGTTGATTGGAAGATTCCCTATCACCTTCGGATTTACGCTGAAATTTATGAGACTGGTGGTTGAAACAAACAGCTTGAGGTTGGTTAGTGTCACTTCTCCTGTGTTTTTCGCGGTTATGTTAAAGATTGTGGAATCTCCCTGGAAAAACTTCACTTCCTGCGGATAGTTCAGGCTTGCCCTGGGCACTGGCAGGGGCGGGGAAGGAGCTGACGCAGGAGGCGGCACAACTATCACTTGCGGCGCGGGCAGATGCACGTTGAAAGCCCCCCATGTCTCCGTGACTTTGGTTGTGCTATAGGTGGCCTTGGCTTTCACATAATATAGGCCTGTCATGTTTGGCGTGTAGACTATGGTATAAGTCCTTCCCTGGGCTGGACCGAGCACTACCGAATTGTCGAAATAGTTGGCTATGGCTTTCAGCGACGTGTTGTCGAAAAAGTAAACAGTTATGTCTGTCTTGGAAGTAACATCTACCGGAGCCGTGTTTATGAATTGCGATGTAATTGTCTGGCTGTTCCCTATCTGGACAAATCCCGACATGTTCAGTAATATAAGAGAATCTCCTGTGACTGTCATTGTCCCGTTGGCTTCTGTGATGATGTTGTCGTGGTAGACTATGGCTCTTACAAGATAGTTGCCGCTCAGGAAAGGTTTCCAAGTAGCGTTGAAAGCCCTGGTCTGATTTATTCCCAAGGCAAAGGCGCTATCGTTAAATATGACTGAAAGGTTGTACTGTGTGTGTGTGATGTTTATGGTCATGTTGCCGTAAGCTATTCCATTATCATAGTTCTTAAGCTGGTTGGTGTAGTTCACGGAAAAGTTGGCAGTGGTGTTTATAGGAACCAGGCTGCTGAACGCAAATCCAACGGTTCCTATGGAAAGCTGGGGCACCTGAAGGGAAACGACTCCCGAAACCAACGCGGTCGCACCAAAAATTATGAACTTGTAGTTGATGATTATGCTTAAGAAGAACACGATGAACACTATCAGCTCTATCCTGCGCATTCCTATCAATAATTAATTTGTGTGCGAAAAAGTATTAATGACAAGGTTTTCCATGAAATCTGGTTCGGGGGGGGGAGTTAACAATATA
>CAYJRO010000023.1:7301-9235 GCA_964372425.1 uncultured archaeon | reverse complement strand
AATGGCTGTTGGAATAACTGTTTGTCTCGTGTTCGACTCCCACCACCAGCAATAATTTGAACCAACACTGCCCATTCATATAATTCCCATATTCTTGTTCACAGCAGTTTTATTACAATGCCTAAAAAATTCCTCTTATGGTTGCGAAAAGACCTACAATTATTGTTAGGCAAAAATGCCGCGATAAATTTTTTATACTGCCTAAAGTGCTAAATTTTTACAGGAAAACATGTTATACAACGTTGTACAAGGATTTTCATGAGCAACGGCCATCTGAAGGACAAGATCAAAAGGATTTTACGAAGGCACCCCGAAGGGCTGCACATACTAGAAATAGCCAGGGCGGTGAAGGCCCACCGCCACACCGTAAGCAAATATGTCGGCGAGCTGACGGATTCTGGAGCAGTTTATCAGAGGGACCTAGGGACAATCAAGCTGTGCTATCTTTATGAGGATTTCAACGGCAATGCCAGGAACGGCACGGGGACTAAGCGCCACTGACTTAAGGACAGGAAAGACGCCTCTGGAAAAGGTTTTCTTAGCTGTTGTCCTATCTTCAACACTTTTTATCGCACTAGCCATTTTCCCACATGACGCTTCCGCGGCCATATCGCTTTTCAACAACACGACAGCCTACGGCAAGTCGGACGTCTTCACTGCCAACCACACCACAGGAGGCAGCGACAGGCTGCTGGTCGTCGGCATAAGCATGCGCAACTCGAGCGCCCCGGCGCCCAACGTCACATCAATAACCTACGCCGGCACTGCTATGGCTTCCATACGAAACGACACGAACGCCTCGCGCGGCATAGCCTCCCAGCTGTGGTACCTAGCAGCCCCGGCCTCGGGTAACAACGTCCTCAAAGTCACCCTGTCGGGCGAGGCGAACACAGTCATAGGCGCGCTCTCCTTCACAGGAGCGGACCAGGGCAGCCCCATAGACTCGCACAGCGGGGCCAGCGGCAGCAACACCACGCCCACCGTAACTGTGGCAGCGGCCTCCGACAACGCCTGGGTTGTTGACAATTTAGCCTTCCGCTCCATAGACGGCGAGGAGAAGATATACGCCGGCCTGGCGGCTACGGCAAGCTTCGCCGAGATACTCGCGTACAACAAGGGCTCCTCGGCCACCAACCTAATAACCAATTCCACATACAGCTACGAGCTCGGCCAGACCAACTTCGACCTGGACATTGCGGACGTGGACGACGACGGCCAGACAGAGCTGCTTTCCGTGGACACGGCCACCAACGGCGTGTTCAGGATACTGAGGGCCAACGACACGGGGATCTTCCAGCTGCTGAGCATCATATTCAGCGGCCAGACATTCGACACAGACCAGCCGCTGGAAGTCGGGGACGTGGACAACGACGGCCGCACAGACGTGGTCATAGGACATTCAGCCACAGGCGCATCGCCGGAGATAAGGATCTACCAGTGCGGCGTGAACAGCACCAACAATTTCAACTGCACGCAGAACAAGACGGTCGAGTTCTTCGGAGGCGTCAACGACATCTTAATAGCTGATGTGGACAACGACGGCAGCAACGAGCTGGTGATAGCAAGCAACACCCTAAGCACGACTGCCGGCAACGAGGAAGTGACCATCTTCGACTGCACTGCTTCTAGCTGCACTGAGAACACCAGCCAGAGCCTGGATCTGATATATGGGGCTGCGACTACAGGGTTGCCTGTGAAGATGATGCTGGAAGACGTGGACGGTGTGGCGGGGAAAGAGTTCATCATAGCCCAGGACGCCAACAACGTCGACGACACCAACGACGGCTTCTGCGCGAACAACACCTACAGGTTCGAGCTGTGCGTGAGCAATTGGAACGGCACAGGTTTCACGCTCAACACTACATTGAGCGTGGACGTCAGGCCCCCCACATGCGTGGCAGGCAACCCGTGCTTCAGGAACACTGTGGATGTGG
>CAYJRO010000023.1:0-7291 GCA_964372425.1 uncultured archaeon | reverse complement strand
CTTTGGCGACGTGGACAACGACGGCAGCAACGAGCTGGTGTTCAGCGGCAGGGCGACCACCGCCAACTCCAATCCCGAAGTTGTGACCTTCCAGTGCGGCATCAGCGGATGCACATATGAGAACAACGTGACCACAGCCTCAGGCAGGGGAGGCGACATCAAGATAGCTGACATGGACACCTCCGCCGGCAACGAGCTGCTGATTGTCTACACAACCGCTGCCGCAGCTGTGAACGAGACGCAGATAAGAAAGTGTGTGTCAGGCACGCCAGCATGCTCGCTAAGCAGCGGCCACGACTCCGCCGTCAACACCAACACGGCGGACTTCGGCGAAGTGATAAACAAGGCTGGCGCCCTAAATGGCACAGCAGGCTCCGGGCAGACGGAAAGGTGGGACAGGTTCACAGTGGACGGCAAGGAGGCATCCAGCAACATCAGAAGCAGGGGCTCCACCGAAGGCCCTGTAAGCCCTGCGCAATCAGTGGTGATGAACTGGTCGCTCTCTGTCACAGCCGATTGGGTGATAAGCTCAGTGGCGATAAAGGCGGCGCCAGACCCGCCTCCGACCTGGACACAGGCGCAGGACAACTCAAGCTACAAGGCCTACCGCGGCCAGCCCGTCAACATCTCGGCAAGCTGGGGCGACGATTTCGGCCTGAACTACTCCTGGCTTTCCACGAACGAGACTGGAAGCTTTGTCAACTACACCGCCGCTGCAGGCAGTTATCCTATACGTGCAATAGGCCCAGGAGCCGGGCCGGTCACGGCCAACTGGACTTGGCAGAACACGTCAGGCAGGCCCAGGGTGATAGGATGGATAATCTATGCGAACGACAGCGGCAACAACATCAACGGCACAAACTCACCAAACAATGCCATACTCAACTTCACGATGTTTGGCTGGAGCAACCTGACCTGGGCTGCCCCTCCGCCCGGAAGCACATTCGGCGTAGGCAGCACAGTCGCCCTGACCGCATTTGTCAACGACACCAACGCGAGCGGCAGCGGACCTATACAGGACTATCCTGTGAGGTTCTACTGGGAGAACTCCAGCCAGAGCACATTGCTTGGAACCAATTACTCCAACTCCTCGGGCCATGCCGTCTGGTACTGGGACACCAACGGCTTTGCTGCTGGCGATTACTTTCCCAAGGCCAACATCACAAGCAACGCCACCCTCTACTACGATGCCTCGGAGTTCAACGAGAGCAATACGACCATCACACTCGCCGCATCCTTTTCTAGGAGCATCAGCCTTCCGATAGCCTTCAACTCACCTGCCAGCAGCCTAGGCTACTTCACCAGGACTATGTCCAATGTGATAACCTCCAACCTGGCGCAAGCAAGGGCCGCGGCTATATCCAAGTCACTTGCCCAGGCCCTGACTTCAGTCCAGTCAGCCATCTCCAGCAGTCTCTTCAATCTGCCCGCCAGCCTGCAAATCGCTGTCAACGCCTTCGCAGCCAGGCTGCTCCAAGCCGCCAGAAGCATTACGAACACCATGTCCCTCAATTCCGCATTGTCCGATGCGTACTTGTTCTTCAGGTCTGCATCGCAGCAAATCTCCCCCAGCACGTTCGCAAGCAGGCTGTCATATTCGCTAAAGGCGGCATCAGACCAGTTTGCATTCAACTTTGCCAGCCTGGTCCAATTGTCGCAAGGAAGGACGGCTTCTGTATCATTCTCTGTCAACAAGGTTATGCAAAGAATCTATAACGCTGTAAAAAATCCTCTAAATACTCTAAGTCTAAATCTGAGCCCCGCCAGACTAGGCTCTTTCTCGAAATCAATCGTGAATACCCTGACGCTTGATCTGGATTCCGCCGCCGCCAGACTTTTTGACAAGATATCCGCACTATCCATTTCATTGAACTCTGCCATGCAGAGAATGTCGTCGGCTGCCAGAAGCCTGACCAATACCATGAACTTCAACCTGTCTGTTGATAGGCTGGCTGCCTTGTCCAGAAGCCTGCCACAGCAGATCGGTTTCAGTCTTACAACAACCGTAGGCAGTGCTTTCGACAAAACAGCTGCGCTGTTCTTCTCTGTCAACAGCGCATTTGCAAAGTTCAGCACTCTTTTGAAAAATGCGCAGAACATCGTGAGCGTCAATCTGGCCGAGGCCGGCTCCTACATTTTCCTTAAAAGCATGCCGCAGGCGATAAACTTCAATCCGGTTACCAAATCTGTCAGCTCCATGTTAAAGGCAGCAAGCCATCAGATAGCATTTAATATTGCGTCCGTGGCACAGCTGGCACAGGGAAAAATAGCATCAGTATCATTGTCCATCAGCTCAGCTGCCCAGAGATCGGTCGATGCCGTAAGGGTCATGTACAATGCGATTTCTATGAACACGGCTCAGGACAGCCTCAGTTTTATTTTCAGGTCGCTCGGCCAGCAGCTGAATCTCAGCCTGTCGCGGCTCGCTGCAAAGTCCTTCCAGCAGTCATCCTCCATGGCACTTTCCATTTCAACTTCTGCAGCCAGACTTTCGGCTTTCTTCAAAAGCATCGCCGAAACACCAGGCGTCAACCTCTTCGTAGACAGGCTGTCGTCATTCTCCAAATCCATGTCCCAGCAACTTGCTTTCAGCTTCTCCAAGGCGGCCGGAAAGTTCTTCCAGGCATCCGCCTACCTACAATTCTCGCTCAGCTCTGCGATACAAAGCTTCAAGACGGCTGTGGCAAACCTGTCCCAAAGCATTTCAGGTAATTTTAACACGTCATTTTTTTATTCACTAATCCGTTCCGGTCAGCAGCAGATAGGCATTGGCCTGTCGGCTATAAGGTCCTCGCTGCTTTTCAAATCATTATCTCAGCAGATTGTTTTCAACTTCGCCAATTTGATAAACTTCTCCCAAGGAAAGACAGCGTCTGTGTCATTCGCTTTTGATTCAGTCATGCAAAGATTGTCATCCGCTGTGAGAAGCCCAGTAAATACGATAGACTTCAACTTCAATATAGCTAGACTGTCCTCGTTATTCAAGTCCTTTACAGGCACGTTATCTTTCAGCTTGAAGTCGGCAGGAGTGAAATTCTTCGGAAAGGCGGTTGCATTGTCCTTCTCGTTCAATTCGGCCGTACAAAAATCATTCTTGGCAATCAGAAGCATCACAAATACCATTACTTTCAACCTGTCGGTTACAAGGCTAACTTCTATGTTCAAATCCCTCTCCCAGCAGCTCTCCCTCAACTTCACCGTCGCAGCGGGCAAATTATTCCAAACGTCTTCTACAATAGCATTTTCGATAAACACAGCCGTTTCAAAACTCCTGGCATTCGCAAGAGCTACCACAGGCTTCTTCTCCCTTAGAACAGCATCCAAAGGAACTTCAGCACTTTACATCAACGCAGTAAACTCTTTCGTCACCAGCCTGTCTTCGAGAGCCTACCAGATACCTGTCATGAGGATAATGCAGGGCATAAGCCTGTCGTCTTTCGTGGAAAAGGTGAAGACGTTCCCAGCAACTGTGTCTCAAGCCATAAGCATCTCGCACATAACTTCAAGGCTGTCTTCCTTCTCTGTCAGGATATCCAACATCATCCAATTCCTTCTTTCAGGAATTTTGCCGCCGCCAGCCTCACCGCCGTCACCCCCACCGCCATCGGGCCCCGGAGTAACAGCTCCAGGAGGAGTAATAATACCTGTCGCCCCCATAGCTCCCCCGCCTGCAGTAAAAATAGAATTTGTGAAGCATCCTGTCCTGAAGGAAGTTATCATAGGGCAGTCGATAGTCGATGAGATAGTCGTCAGGAACCTCGAAAACGCTACGATAGAAAACCTGCGCGTCGAGATAACAGGCATACCCACCGGCTGGGCTGCGACTACGCCCAATACATTCAACCTAGCTCCGTTAGACACAGCGACTTTCAACATTTTCATAAATGTTCCGAACACGGCAAACGAAGGCGACTATTCTGTTGTAGTAAATCTCAAGAACTCTGCGGCAGAAGACAGGGGCATCTTCATACTGAGGGCCAAGTCCTTCGTTCCTGCTGAAGACCAGGTGAGAAGCCTTAGAAGCGTGGATGTCGACAGGCACACCGGCGACACATTTGTCACTTTGAAAGTTATGAACGGCGACCAACATATCCCGAGAGTTGACATAACCGAGAACATCAAGAAAGCCATAGCCAACCATACAGACCACATAGATTTCCTGGACAAGCCGACCCAGATAATCCAGGAAGACCCGATTGTCATGTGGTCTATAACCGACTTCCCGGCCAACGCCATAAGGAACTTTTCGTATGTGGCAAGGAAGGTGCTCAGGGAGTACAGCCCGTACGTCTACTGGCCTTTGGAGGAGATCTCGATAACCAACGTGCGGCCTCCGGTGGGAATAGCCATCAGACCGATCCAGGCAATGGAGCTGGTGATGGGCAGGAGCACCCTCGTGCCGATAACCATAGAGAACCTCGACAACGCAAGCAAAAACGTCACGCTCAGGCTTGACCTGCCGCCGGGGTTCGAGCAGCATCCAGCCAAGATAGAATACGAGCTGAGCAGCGGCGAAGCCAAGACATTCGGGTTCTCGGTCACCGCCACACAGAGTTCCTACCTAGGCTACTACATAGGCAGGGTCATCATCGACGTTGACGGGGGAATTGTGATAAGGGAGTACCAGTTCGCTGTCATAGGCGGCTTGGAGAGGCTTTTGAAGTCATTGGTGCTGCCTTTGATAGCTTTTGGAGCCATAGCTGCAGCATATCTCATACATTCCAGGAAAAGGAAAGAAAAGGCCAGAGCCAAGGAGGAGCTGGAGGCCAGGCTGGAAAAGGTGAAGGAGACGGTGATGTCGAATGGATAAATCATACTTAAGACCAAAATCAATTATGAAGTATGTTTTAGGAATAATCCTAATACCCATGGTCTTGGCGGCAGCACTTGCGATTGGCGTCTTGCAATCAAGTTTCACAGGAAGAGCCACATATGTGGTTCCGGAAGACAAGGAAGCCATGCTGGAGATAAGCTACTCCCCGGACAGTCCGAAGGTTCTGGAAAAGATGGAGATAACAGTCAGGACTATCAGTGGCATAAGCGGGGACTTCCTGCTGGAGGCGTTCGTCGCTCAGGAAGGAAAGGTAGCCGAGCAGCGCACATATCGTTTTTCCGCAGACGTCCAGGATACCAACGAATTTGCCTTCGAGTACTCGCCCTCTAGCATAGAAACACAGACAGCAGTAGCAAACCTTTACAGCTCGGACAAAGGCATACTGTACGATTCCAAGATAATCGAGTTCAAGGCGCAGAGCGATGTGGGGCCGTTTGACATAGAGATAGACCTTCCTACCAACTTTGTTCTGAAAGGAGACACGCTGCCTGTAAGAGTGAGGATGAAGAACTTCGGCACAAAGGCGGATGATGTCAATCTGGTCGTTACCATCTACTGCTACAGCAAGCAGAACATCGAGCAGACCTCCTTCATTTACCTTACAGACAGCCTGGAAAAGAGCATGATACTCCCGACATGCGGCGAAGCCGGCCAGCACAGGATAAAGGCAGCCATCAACCTTTACGGCATCGAGCACGTCGCAGCAACCTCCCAGTATTTCGAAAGGGAAAGCCTCAGCTCACTGGACTTTTCCACCCCCGACTATATAACAGCGGAGGAAAGGACGCCCCGCGACCTGAGCATAGTCTACAGGAACAGCGGCAACACGACGCTATACAACATAAGACTGATAGTTTTCAGCCTTCCTTCTGCCTGGTTCACAGTCAAACCATCCACCATAGCGGATATAGATGCCGGAGAATCCATAGTATCGGTTATATCGTTTAATGTTCCCGATGGTAGCGAAGGCGCATACCCGATTTTGATAGGAGCGAGCGGCGACAACATGTTCTCTGGGAGGCTCGTGGAGTTCAATGTGATTAAACCAAGCCATGTGTTGCAAGAAGCGCCGGCCAATATCTTGGAAAGACCTGGCCCCGACACGATAAACCTGTTGGTGATTGCGGCAATGGCGCTTTCCTTGGTCCTGGGCCTGCTGCTCATGGGAAGAGCAAGGAGAAAGTCAGAGTTCTCGCATAAGCTCGGAAGGATAAGGGAGAAGGTAGTGGATTAGCCAGGAATGGTTTAATTCACAGGAAAATAAAATTAATTTCAAGTGCAAAAAAATGTCAAGGACGATAGGCGTATTTTCGGTGAAGGGAGGCGTAGGCAAGACTACCATAGCAGTAAATCTGGCATGCGCCATGTCCAAGTGGTTCGGCAAGAGATGCATACTGATTGATACCAACATCAACAGCGCGCACGTCGGCCTGCATTTCAACCTCTATGAAGACTCCATGACTACAGTAAAGAAAGCCATGGAAAACGGCAGCCTGGATAACATACACTCTGTAAGAATTTATGACAAAGGCGATGTCGTGAACGAGCTGAAGATATTGCCGTCATCCCTGAAGGGAGGAGAGACTTTCCTGGGCGACCATCGGGCGTTCGACAGTTTTCTGGCCGGCTTGAAGCGGTCCTATGAATACATAATCATCGACACATCCCCCGGGATAGAGGACACCACAATGGCCGTGGCAATGTCGATAGACGAGGCAATCATTGTAGCAACGCCTGACATCCCCACCATCACCGATACCCTGAAGACTATAGAGATGCTCAAGAAATACGGCAAGAGGATATCAGGCATAGTATTGAACAAGATAAGCGGGAAAAGTTATGAGGTGGACAAGAAAGAAGTCTCGGAGACATGCCGCTGCGAAGTGATAGTCGAGATACCAGAGGACAAGAAGACACAGGAGTCTCTTTCAAGGGGAGCGCCAGCCGTCCTTCATCATCCATCTTCCAAGTTCAGCAAGTCCATCAAAAGGCTGGCAGCGCATGTCACAGGCGAACAGTTGCAGGAAAGCATGTTGGACAAGATAA
This sequence comes from uncultured archaeon, assembly GCA_964372425.1. Lineage (GTDB taxonomy): Archaea > Aenigmatarchaeota > Aenigmatarchaeia > CG10238-14 > SCSR01 > DATDXT01. The sequence continues at coordinate 411 of CAYJRO010000023.1, read as the reverse complement.
AAGGAATATTCTCTTCAAAAAGACCCGCCATACCATCAATGCTGGAATTAGAAGCCAGCCTGGAGACTTTGGAGAAATCCGATGAACAGCCGATAGCAGAGCCGCACGAAGAACCAAAGAAGGATTTGAAGCAGGGCCTGATGGAAGAGATAGCCAGGAAGCTTGAGAAAAGGCTCAGGGAAGAAGGAGTATAATTAGCTGTTTTTAAAATAAAAAATAAAGTAAAAAACCTAACCAAGTCTACGTGTCCAATCGTACATAGTTTGGTTAGGCTTTTAGGTTACCCAGATGTACCATGTCACTGTTATCTGGTCGCTGGATTGCAATGTCGTCGAAGTGAAGTTTGCTATCGCGAAGTTCAGTGCTGATCCACCTGTGGTGGTGTTGCTTAGCGCTGTCGCGTTCACACCG
>CAYJRO010000022.1:0-9347 GCA_964372425.1 uncultured archaeon | reverse complement strand
TTTCTATTATGACGTCTATTACCAGCGTTGGTGACCGGTGTTCTTCCGACATAAATAATTACTTTTTAATACCTAAGAATTCTATTTGACACATATCTTCATTTTCTTTGAATTTTCTAAAATACCTATAAATGGTACTTGAAGCTAAGTCTGTTTTGTCTGAAATTTCTCGCGGCGTTAAACTATTTTCATATAATTTGAATACAACTGGTATAAGCCTAGCTATTTCTCTTCTAGGCAATCTAAAGATTTTATAGCTTTCTAATAGTTTTTCTAATTTTTCTTGCTTCCTTTCAATTATGAAACCTGCGTTTTCGTAGAATTTATTCAAAGACCTGTGCGATGTTATAGTCAACCCGATATCATAAATATGCCAGTCTGGTATGTCCAGTTTATTTAATAAATTTCCTATTTCTTCTAAACCTCTCGTGTTCTTATTACAAAGGGTTATGTGTTTAGCACGAACGTTAACTGAGCCCTGAGAATCTGCCATTCCTTTTATATATTCTCCTATCAGTCGCATGGACGATTTTTTAATAACTTCTGGTATTTGCCATTTGCTCTCCCTAAAACACACATTGTACTTTACCAAGTCCCTGCAGGCTTCCACAGAATAAAGCCTAACTTTATAATGCGGCTTGGTATCGGTTGGTCTTGGTTTGAGGAGTTTGATGGATGGTTTGATTCCGTATACCTTTTCCAAACAAAAGGCAAAATGCTCTATAAAATCTCTATCTACAGCTTCCAAGCATATCTGCTGACTGTTTGAATTAAATTCTATAAAACCGTCTCCTGGGCCAACCACACCTAAAATGTATGCTTTTTCGGGCGTCAGTGTGTCCGCATTTTCCGGTATATTTTTTTTCTTGCCTCGGGGCCTCAGTTTAATGCCGTGCCTGTAAAGATGGTTTCTGACAGCGAAGAACGAAGAGTTACATATTTCGGCTATCTGCTTTATAGACTGCCCATCTTTATACAATTTTACAAACTGTTCTTCTAGTTTTTTACTTATCTTGCTTTTAGAATCAGGCCGAAATTTTACACAGTTTCTCACCAAATAGTTTCTGACCGTAGTTGTGCCCAGGCCGAAACTTTTCGCAATTTTCCAAGTACCTAGACCTGATTCATATAATTTCGGGAATTCTTTTTCAAGCTCAGGAGTGACTTTCCTTTCTGCCATTAAATAATATATACATATTTTAGTATTTTATCTACTCGTTCTATTCGCGAGAAACCAGCCAGACACCGTCCTGGAAAATCTTCTTGTCGTAGCCGCTTATCCTGGTGGCAAGCTCTATCCTGGAAGCGGTGCCGCTGACCTCTTCTATGTCTGTGCCTGTGACTGTAATGTCCTGGCCGTCCACTTTGACTTGGACGTTCCCCCTGATGTCTGCTGTCCTGGGCTTCCTTTCGCCCATAAAGTTCTGTATCACCACTTTTCCCTTCTCTACCTTGACTGTTATTGGAAAGTGGCTGAATACCACCCTGAGCTTGTATGTGTAGCCGTCCGTGGCTCCTTTCATCATGTTCCTTATGTGAGCTGCTATCGAGCCCACGGAGGCACGCTGCGTCTTCCTGTCAGAATCTGCCGAGACCTTTATATTGTCGTCTGATTTTTGTATGTCTATCCCCCTGGTCAGGAATGTCCTTTCCACTGTTCCTTTAGGTCCGGTGGCTTTGACCTTGCTTCCCTCGACTTCCATACTCACGCCTTCTGTTATGCTTAATATCTTCTCGTACACGGCAATCGGTAATAATTTAGTTGGTTGATGGGTTTTTATAGCTTTGTTTTTCGGGCTGTCTTTCTTTTCGATTGGAGACTGGATTTGTCTTCTACTTCATTCTCTGGCCCATAACCCAGCTCCCATCCTACTTCCCTCTGCATCCAGCTAGGCCAACCTTTCACTTGCTCGACAGCCCTGTCCATGGACCTCTTCATCCACCCTCGTCTTAGACTGGAGTCTGAGCACGATTCTGGCCTGCGTCTAGGATTTTCGTCAGATGACATGTCAAACCCGCTTGCGTGTCTTAATGGTATGTCTTTTTCTTCATACGCATCATTCGGTCCGTATAGGGTTTGTGTTCTGCTTGTAGAAACGTATTTGACTTGCAACAGATGTAACAGCTCGTATTCATTGTAGCTGTTTTGTTCCCTCACTTGAGACACCATGTATTTTTTTGCCAACGTTCGTGCTTCTTTGTCGCTCTTGGCTTTGAACACACGTTTTCTTTCCCATTCGTGTCTGGCATAGAGTAGGGTACATTCGCATGGCACATATTCTTTTAGAATGTAATCGTACACCATTATTCTGACTTAGTACATTGCTAAATATGTTGCCGTGGTTTTCAGGCCCCGCTGCCTCGATCTTCATGACCTATCGACTTGAGGAACTCGGTTGCTCGCTTGTTTTTCAACCTTTTTTGAGACTCTTCCTCGGCGTGGGCTCGAGTCTCAGATTCTTCTCCTACTTCTGCAAGAAACTCTAAGAGTTCCCTGCGTGCAGGATAAGCTTGCGATTTCAAAGCCTTTTCTATTGCTGCTTTTGTTATAGAAATTGCCAGCACGTAGGAGTTTGGTGTACCCCTCCTGAAAAAATCATATTCATCTGTTGGGTGCTTCATGACGCCGATTTCTACAAGCTCTTCCATGGCTCTGTTAAAGTTTGGGTCTCTAGGCTCTTCGCCGAACCATGACGTAGAGGTCGTACCCGGATGTTCGCCGTAGTATTTGTATAGTGTGGCCAAGCTGTACCCGCCGAATTGGTCTACGGGTATGTAATGTTCGTATACGATATTTGGGTTCAAGATGAGATTTATGGTCCTGAGTTTCATGTCGCTCCTTTCCCTATAATCTCTTACAGCATCCTTCAACACAATCGCGACGTCCTCCAAACAACATTTTTCGTCGGAATCTTCAGTTTGAGCCGTTATACCCAGTCCCATGTACAGCTTGTTGCGGAAATCTTGTGCGTCCTTTCTTTCTAGAAAGTCGGCTACGTCTGTAACTAGGGCTTCGTACAACTGGTTTTGTAGCTTTGCCAGATATGTTTGGCCGTAAAGCTCTGCATGGACATTGACTATTTTGGCACATGTAGAAGTGGTTTTTTTGATAACGTCTTTCAGCTTTCGGTATCCTAGTCCCTTCTTAATGTCCATAGAAATACTATTATGAAACGTTGCTTTACTGTTTGTGTTAAACGTCTTTAACCAAAAGGTTAAGTATCTTGACCTGTTAGTTAATTTATGATTCCTGACCTGAAGTCGGGCAGCACAAGGGATGTTATTATAAACCTTCTATCTGACAGGTGGCCGCTGAGCGCAAAAAAAATATACATCGCTGTCAGAAAAACCAAGCGTGTCAGCTATCATGCCGTGTACAAGACCGTCAAGCAGTTGGTGTTTGGGGGTGTTTTGGAAGAGAATGACAAAAACTATTATCTGAGCAAGAAATGGATAGAGAATGTTTCTAATTTTTCCCAGAAGCTGTCAGCCAACTATGCCAAAAGGTTTTCCGGCCAGCCGAACACACTTGTATTCGAGACGGCGGCAGACGTGGATAATTATCTCATGAGCATGCCTTCCGAGGAGGGCGACGTCAGGGTAGTGCAATGCAGGCATCTCTGGTGGGCGCTGTTCAGGCCCGAGACTGCATATTTCAGGATGGAGAAGGACAGGGCCTATAAAAATCAGACGTATGTTGTTTGTAGCGGCGACACTCCTATTGACAGGTGGTGCGCATCCTTCGAGGGCAAGCTGAAAAAGAACATCAAGCTAGGAACCAAGACCAACGGTAACTGCGACGTGTTTGTGAGAGGAGATTTGGTACTGGAAGTGTACTATCCCGAGCCATTGATGGAATTTCTGGGCAAGAAATATGAATCTGTTAAGAATGTTGGTGAACTGAACCTCAGGGAGCTAATCAGCGGTTTCTACAGGAAGAAGGCCAAGATACTGGTGGTGATGAACAGAAACAGGAAGGTCGCCGAACACATAAGAAAGGTTACTGTCGGTCATTTTAGAATTAATGGACCGGCGGGGATTTGAACCCCGAGCCTCTGCCTTTTTCGGTCAGTTGCGAAGGCAGTGTCATAGCCGTTATATCACTATAGCCAATTAGACCACCGGCCCGCTCAATAAATAATTGTTATGCGTGGCTAATTTATGATATAATGAAAAGAAAACATGTAGCACTTGTTCCTGCTTACAACGAAGAGGAAAGCATAGAAGAGGTCATCACGCATCTTAAGAATCACACCCACATAGACGTCGTGGTTATTGACGACGGCTCTACCGACTCTACTCCGGAGCTTGTCAAAAAAATGGGCGTCGTCCTGCTGAGGCACAATACCAACAGGGGCAAGGGCGAGGCGATAAGGACTGGCTTTGACTATGTGCTGAAAAAACACAAAGGTGCGAAGTACGTCGTGCTCATAGATGCCGACATGCAGTACAGCCCAAAGGACGCGGCTAGGCTGCTGAGACCGCTTGGGGAGGGGAAGGCCGATGTTGTCACAGGCTACAGGAACTGGAAGAACGTGCCGCTGGCCAACAGGACGGGCAACTTCGTCTGGAGGACGCTGTTCAACATGCTTTTCGGCACAGACTTCAAGGATACCAACTGCGGGTATATGGCTTTCACTAAGGATGCAGTATCGAAGATAAGGAACGTGCACGGGGGCTACATAATAGAGAATTCCATCTTTGCGGACTGCGTGAAGAATAATCTGAGGGTAGTGCAGGTGCCTGTTGAGATAAGGTACGGCAAGCGCAAGATAGGCAAGTTCGCGAGGATGTTCTTCGGCGTGCTGTGGTTCATAATCGCCGAGGGCGTGAAATACAGGGTCGGAAAGCTGTCGGGAAAATAGCGTCAGTGTATCAGTTTCATGTTGTCCTTTACCCAGGCTATCAGCCTGCCGATGCCCTCCTCCGGCCCCACGGAAGGCTTCCATCCCAGAACTTTCTGGGCTTTCCTTATGTCGCTTATGTAGACTTTCTGGTCGGCCGTCCTCCAGCCCGAGAAGGCGGGCTTGCTTTTCTTGCCCAGCTTTTTGTCCAGAATCGCCAGCAGCTCGAGCAATGACAATGTGTTGTCCGAACCTCCGCCTATGTTGAAAACGTCGCCTTTTTTGCTTTTTGTAATTGCCGCTTCTACCAGCATAACCAAATCGTCTATGAACAGCAGGTCTCTGACCTGTTTCCCGTCGCCGTATATGGTAAGCGGCCTGCCCAAGATGGAAGATATGACAAAGTGCGCCACCCATCCCTGGTCCTCGTTGCCGAACTGCCTTGTGCCGTACATGCAGCTGCACCTGAAGACTGTCGTGTGTAGGCCGTATGTGTGGGCATAGTCCCTGGTGTACATGTCAGCAGAATATTTGGAGACTCCGTAGGGCGAGTGCTCCTCTGCATCTGTAGAAAAATCCTCGGGTATGCCGTGCTCGTATTTCTTATCGTCGAATGCGTATCTTGTATCGAGTTCCTTCACTGGTATCTTGTTGACATTGTTACCGTAGACCTTGTTGGTGGAAAAGAAAACTATTTTCGGATTGTTCTTGGAAAGCCTGGCGGCCTCCAGCATATTGAAAGTTCCCAAGGCATTTATCTCAAAATCTTCACGCGGATTATCCAAGGATTTTGTCACTGCCACCTGTGCGGCCGTGTGGATTATCACATCGGCGTCCCTAGCAGCCTTTTTTATCATTTCAAAGTCTCTGATATCTGCGCTGATGTAACTTATTTTGCCCTTGTAATTTTTTTGCAACCAATCCAGATTAGTCTTGGTCATCTTTCTTGAAAGGTTGTCGTAAACGGTAATCTTGTGGCCTTTGTTAGCAAAGTGATTGGCCAGATTGCATCCAACGAAGCCCGCCCCGCCTGTTATCAGTACTTCCATAAATAATACAGAGTGTAATTAATTTAAATGGTGCGCGATATTTTTATCGCATGAACTCACTGGAAATGAGCCGCCGATAGTTTTATTAAATGTTTGGTGCAATTAGATTGAATGAGGGTGCTTGTTGATAAAAATGATGTTTTAAGTCTATATAAAATTCGGTCGGGGGGTAATTTTGTCTTGAAAAATTATTCAAAATGGTTTCCTGTAAAAGCGTCTTCGGATTTGGCCGGGATTGTAGCTGACCTTATGGGTGATGGGAGTTTACAGGCTCCTAAACTCTGGAGATTTGACTTCGCATCCAAAAGTCCGCGGGAATTGTGGGAAAGATAAGGCCGTACAAAAGCAACAAGTTTAGCAATTCGTTTCTTTTAGGAGTTAATAGCAAGCTTTTGTCCAGAATAATGTTTTTACTGGGTGTACCAGGCGGTTGTAAAGTCAAGCAGGAATACAGTATACCTCATTGGATACTGGAAGACAGAAACTGTTTTATGGGCTTTGTAAAAAGGTACTTTGCTTGCGAGGGCTGTGTTTCCATAGAAGGCAAAATTTCTTTCGTAGAGATAAGTATGTCCAAGTCCGGGGGTTTGATTGAAAATGGTTGCGAATTTTTAGAACAGATGAGGCATGGTATGAAGAGGTTTTTTGATATAGCGGCCATGAACGTATTCGCCTCTTGTTATAGCCTTGGGCGCGATGGTATAAAAACTATAGGTCTGAAGTTGCGTATTAAAAATCTAGGAGGTATGATAAAGTTTTATAAAGAAATGGGCTTTGATAACAAAGTAAAACAAGATAAATTATTAAGGGTAATCAGATTAAAGATGCCTTATAGGGACAGAAGGGACAGTAATAACTGTGTTACTGTAGGCTCAACCCGATTATCGGTCTGATGAGGTTAAGGAGAGCAACCAAAAGTTGGCTCTATATCGCCTGAAGAGCGATGTGTTGCTGGTTCAAATCCGGCCTGTCCCACAATTTTTTTTATTAAACTCACAGGAAATGAGCCTCCGATAGGTTTAAGCGTTATATGAGTTATACCAATAGTATGGATACAAATTTTCCTGAAATTTACAATACTGATTTCACAACCTTGAAAGAAAAATATTGGGGTGTGAAATTGACAAAATGTGACTGGGTGGATTTTGTGTTGTTCAAGAGTGCAATTGAACTGAAGAATAGTGGCCGGACACTCGGAGAAATATCAAAAGAACTGTGTGTTTCAAGACATTCTATAGCTAAATGGTTTTGGTGTGGTAATCTGCCTTGTTCTGTAAGATTGGCGAACTATAATTTGATAACCCCTGCCGTAGGGTGGGCATGGCTTTCTATAAATTCAACTCGGGGTGGCTTGTTTACTGGCCCGTGGATAAATGTTCCCAATAAAATATCAAATTTTGATGACGTACGTAAGGTTATATGTCAGCTATCGTCATTACCAGAAACTGGAAAATTTTCAGAAATTTTAAAAATTAAGGGGCTAATTTATTATAAACTATTGCTCTTTGCTTATTTGTTAGGCGTTGTTCTTGGTGATGCCAGTAAAGATAAATTTATTCGTTCAAAAAGAGTCACAAGACGTTTGTCGTTACGTTTGACAAAATTTCATCCATCTAATGAAAGATTTGGAAATTTTGTCTGTTTTTGTATGAAATCGTTGGGTCTTAGGATGACCAGAGGGAAAGATATGAGGCCTGGAAAGTGTAACAAGGTACCTTTCTATGCGTGGCATTCGCAATCATCTGCTTTCTTGGCCTGGATTTTCAATGTCTGCCTAGGTCTTAAAGATACGGAAGTTACAACATACCATAAAATAAGGGCTGATTGGTTGTTAAATTCCCCACACGAGTTTAAAATATGGTTTTTGCAGGGGTTGGCCGATTCTGATGGGTTTGTAGACAGAAACAGTCTTCAAGTAGGTATTATAACAGAGCCTAATACTGAATTGATAAAGAAACTTTTTGCCAGCATAGACGTGTCAACTTACACAACAAGATATATTAATGGTAATTTGGGAACTGTAATGATAGGCCTCGAAGATGCGTATTCTCTGCCGATTTTTAACCCTATTGTAAGGGGTTACAGATATGAAAGGTTGGAAGAAATAGTAAACGCAAAACGTATGAAATGGCATTATCCTGAATGGCTAAATAAAAAGATGGATGGTTTAATAAATCTTGGGTTAAGTAATATGGAGATCTTTGAAAAGATTCTACACGATGATGATATAGTTATAAGAGTTAATAGGGTTTCGAGGAGGAGGATAAATGATAAATGGTAAACTGATTTGTTTAGGTATCGAAAGTACTGCACTTTGAACAAAGCAGAAATACTTTCGGAATCGGCATAGTCACTGAAAACGGTAAGATAATAGCAAACGAGAAGGACATGTACAGGCCTGAGGTTGGCAAAGGCATTATTCCTGCCGAAGCTGCCGAGCATCATAGGAAAGTAAAGGATGCGATTTTGAAAAACGCTTTGGAGGATGCTGGAATCAAGATGGAAGACGTGGATGCTGTTGCTTATTCCTGCGGTGCCGGGCTGCCGCCATGCCTGAACGTAGGTGCCATTTTTTCTTTGGAATTGAGCAAGAAATACGGCAAGCCCTTGGTGCCTGTATGCCACCAGGTCGCTCATCTGGAGATAGGCAGGATGACAGCTGGCCCCAAGGACCCTGTTTACCTCTACCTTTCGGGCGGCAACACCCAGATAGTGGCGCTCATAGACAGGTTCTACAGGATATTCGGCGAGACACAGGACATACCTGTCGGGAATTGCTTGGACGTGGTCGCAAGGGAGATGGGTCTCGGGATGCCCGGCGGCCCCGAAATTGAGAGGCTGGCTAAGGATGGAAAATATGTCGAGCTTCCATATGTCGTCAAGGGCATGGACATAAGTTACAGCGGCATTGCAACTGCTGCTGCGAAACTTTTGAAGAATGGCGTGGCGAAGGAGGATGTGGCTTTCTCTTTGCAGGAGGTGTGCTTTTCAATGCTGACTGAAGTGACCGAACGCGCTATTGCGCATACGGACAAAAATGAAGTGCTCCTTGTAGGCGGCGTGGCTGCGAACAAAAGGCTGCAGGAAATGGTGAAAACGATGTGTGACGAGCGGGGAGCCAAGTTCCTGGTTGTACCTTTCGAGTATTCCGGAGACAACGGTGTGAACATTGCCTGGGCTGGGATGCTTGCTCACAGTTCTGGATGGAATGCAGGGTTCAAGGACTTGATTAGACCTAGGTGGAGGATTGACGAGGTTGAGATAACTTGGCCTTGATTTTGTCGGGCTATTTATTTGTGTTTGGATAATTCTTGTTTGATTGATGGATGACGCAAGCTTACCTAGAAGGCGCAAGGAAGATCCTTTCAGACCCGCTGTCGGAATACAAGCCTAACAGGACGGGCGTCGATACCATATCGCTTTTCGGGGATGTCGTCTGCACATATGACATGAC
>CAYJRO010000021.1:0-9453 GCA_964372425.1 uncultured archaeon | reverse complement strand
GGACAGTCACGATGATAATGCTGTGCGGCGTGCTGGGCGTGATAGTTTTGATAGGAGTGTTCATGTTCATGCTCTTCAACAGGCTGGACACGCTTAATCCGGTGGATTCCCTCAGGAGCATAGCCACATCTCTGGCCGTCCTTACAAAGCCGTAAATTCCTTATTTTAAATAAGAACAAGTTATTTTTAATGAAATCCCCTAAGTTCAAGAGCTACAGGATGTACATAGACGGCAGCTGGGTGGATTCCTCGTCTAAAGAGACATTTGATGTTTTGAATCCTGCTACAGAGGAAGTTATAGCAAAAGTGCCCAAAGGGACGAAGGAAGATGCTAGGAAGGCTGTGGATGCTGCCAGGGACGCTTTTGATTCTGGTTCGTGGAGCAGAAAGACGCCTGCCGAGAGGTCTTCAATCATCTGGAAACTTGCTGAATTGGTTGAAACGCATGCGGACGAGCTGGCTAGGCTGGAGTCTTTGAACGTCGGTAAGACCTACAAATACAGCCGCGAGTCGGATCTTTATTTCATCATCGACAATCTCAAGTTTTTCGCCGGAGCTGCAAGGATGCTCGAAGGCAAGTCTGCTGCGGAATATTCCGGCATGGGCACAAGCATCATAAGAAGGGAGCCTCTAGGAGTAGTGGGTGCGATAGTCCCCTGGAACTATCCTTTGTTCATAGCTGTGTGGAAGATAGCTCCTGCCCTGGCGGCAGGCAACACCATAGTCTTAAAGCCTGCCAGCTACACGCCTTTGACTATACTTGAGTTTGTAAAGCTGGCCGAGGAGGCGGGCGTGCCCAAAGGGACTATAAACGTGGTCACAGGTCCCGGCGAGATAATAGGGACAGAACTGGCCAGCAATGAGAAAGTGGACATGGTCGCGCTTACTGGCGACACATATACTGGAAAGAAGCTGATGGCCGCGGCATCAAGAAATCTCAAGAGGGTGCATCTGGAGCTTGGCGGCAAGGCGCCGTTGGTGGTGCTTCCGGATGCTAACATAGAAGCCGTGGCGCAGGGTGCTGTGGTGGGGGGCTTCTGGAACGTCGGCCAGGACTGCACTGCTGTCACCAGGATAATAGCACATGAGGATGTTTATGACAAACTTGTAAAGAGGATGGCTGAAAAGGCGAAACAGTTCAGGGTAGGGGATCCTTTTGCTAATAATGTTGATATGGGGCCGCTTGTTTCAGGCAAGCAGCGGGAAAGGGTGGAAGGATATATAGAATCCGGCGTCAAGGAGGGGGCAAAGGTGATGGCCGGAGGCAGGAGACCGGCAGACTTGAAGAAAGGGTTCTATCTGCAGCCGACCATACTGACGGATGCTTCCCAGGACATGAAGGTATGCAAGGATGAGATATTCGGGCCGGTAATAGCGTGCTATGACTATTCGAAACTGGACGATGCTATAGAGGATGCCAATGATGTCAATTTTGGCCTGGCTGCTTCTGTGTGGGGAAAGGATATAGCTGCGTGCGTGAAGGTCGCCAACCGGTTGGATTTTGGCACTGTATGGATAAACGACCATGGCATATTGACTTCGGAAATGCCGCATGGTGGCTTTAAGCAGTCGGGTTTCGGAAAGGACTTGTCGATGTACTCTTTCGAGGAGTTCACCAGGATAAAGCATGTGTACATTGATTTGACTGGGGAGGCTGTGAAAGGCTGGCACTGGACGGTTTTTGGGGACAAGTCTAGCTAAACTATTACAGGTCGGGTTTTAATATTCTAATTTGGTAAAATCGTGAAATGGTTGATTAATATCGAATGTCATAAATAATTATTATGGGCCTGAAAGAATGGCTGATTCCGCAAGAAAAAGTCTTCTTCACACTTTTTGAAAAGCATTCTAAAATGGTAGTAGAAGCCTCGCACCGTCTTAAGGAATTGTTTGATAAACCCAACTCTACAAAAGAGAAGAGGAGCGAGATAAAAAAACTTGAGCATGAGTGCGACAATGTAGTGCATGAAATTTATGACAAGCTAAGCGAAATTTTCATAACCCCCTTTGATCACGAAGACATTTCAAAACTAGCTTCAAATTACGATGATGTCATTGATTGGATATACGCTGTTTCTAATCTGGCTTTTTTATTTAATATAAAGAAAATAACTCCTGAAATGAAAAAACTGGCAGAAATAATAGTTAAGCAAGTAGAAGAAGTAGATTCTGCATTTTTGCATATAAAACAGATGAACAAGCCTGAAATTGACAAAAGATGCGTCGAGATACACAGGCTAGAGAATGACGCAGACGAGGTTTTCAATAAAGGCATAGAAGACCTCTTCAGGCATAACAATCCAATGAAGGCTATAAAGATTAAAGAAGTTTATGAGTTCTTGGAAGTTGTAACTGACAAATGCGAAGACGTGGCTCTTGTCATACGTGACATAATTATAAAGAACCGGTAGTCTTATGTCGGAAATCCTGATAGGTTCAATTGGACTGCTTGTACTTTGGACTTTCTGGAGCGGATTTACAGATGCCGCGAACTCTATATCCACTGTTGTAGCAACACGTGTTCTTAAGCCTTTTATGGCTGTTGGTCTGGCGTCGTTGGTAATCTCATGGGAATTTTTCTAGGTCAAGCTGTTGCCACGACAATAGGCAAAGGCATCGTTAGTGCTGACATAATTTCCGGTGAATTGATAATAGCTGCGATTGCTGGTGGTATGATTTGGGATGTGTTAACTTGGTACTGGGGTTTGCCGATTTCTGAGTCGCAGGTGTTGATAGGCTCATTGATAGGTGCTGGCATCTCTGCTGCTGGACTAAGTGTTGTACAGTTTGCCAAACTATTTCAGAAAGTGCTAATTCCAATGGCATCTGCTCCTGTCATAGCTTTGATATTTAGCTTCCTCTTCAGTGTAATAATCATAAGAATTTTCCGCAGATTTGCTGCCTCAAAAGTTAACAAGTATTTCAGACGCCTTCAGATACTGTCATCACTCTACTTTTCAGTGTCTCACGGGTCCAACGATGCTCAGAAGACTGCGGGCATTGTAGCTTCTCTTCTAGTGTTCTACGGTGTTCAGTCAACATTCAATGTACCTATCTGGGCGTTGCTGGCATCTTTTGCAGCTCTTTCATTCGGAACTCTGTTTGGCGGATGGAGGATAGTCAAGACTATGGGGTTCAGGGTAACTAGACTCAAGCCGTGGCAAGGATTCACAGCTGAGACAAGCGGAGCTATAGTTGTTGGAATAGCTAGTCTAGCAGGATTTCCTATAAGCACAACACAGACAATGTCAGGATCGATAATAGGCGTTGGAGCTACAAGAAGGCTGTCTGCTGTTAGGTGGGGAGTTGCTAGAAAGATTGGTTTGGCATGGGTTTTAACCATCCCTATGTCTGCACTTTTTTCTTTTCTGATTTACAAGATAGTGAGTTTGATTATTTAGTGAATAGTAATTTGTTAGATTATATGCATGATTTATATATATTAAAACATACAAATATTTAAATGTAAGTATGTTAAATATTTAACATATGAAACAAAAATTGAATCAGGATTTTCTGTTCAGCTTCGACATCCCGCACCATAAGAACTCAGACAACTGGCACTTCAAAATATGGGTCTACAGGAAGCTCAAGAGGATAAACGCGAGGATGGTGCAGAGATCCCTCTGGAGGTCGAACAACATGGAAGCCCTTGTAACATTGGCCAAATTAATCAAGGAAGAAGGCGGCAGGGCCATAATCATGGAGGAGAGACTGGTGTTCGAGTGAACGTCTTAATTTAATTAGAGGACAAAATCAAAATTAATTTTAATGATTGTCAAGTCCATCAATCCTGCCACTGAAGAGACGAACAAGGAATTCGAGGCTTTCTCCAAGGAACAAACGATTAGAACATTCAAGGACTCCAGGAAAGCATTTGATACATGGAAAAAGCTGACAATAGAAAAGCGCTCAGATTACATGAGGAATCTGGCTAAAGCTCTAAGAGACAATAAAGCAGAATACGCAAGGCTGATGACGATAGAGATGGGCAAGCCTATAAAGCAATCCATGGCCGAAGTCGAGAAGTGCGCCTGGACGGCCGAAGTCTATGCCGACAATTCGAAGAAATGGCTGGAGGAGGAAATTGTCCAGACTGATTCCAAGAAAAGCTATGTCACCTTCCAGCCCCTGGGAGTGATATTTTCAATAATGCCGTGGAATTTCCCCTTCTGGCAGGCTTTCAGGTTCGGAATACCAGCATTGGCCGCAGGCAACGTCTCGGTTCTAAGGCATTCTAATGCAGTGCCGATGTGCTCTCTGGCTATAGAGGAAGCCTTCAAACTGGCAGGCTTTCCAGAGAACGTTTTCAAATCAGTAATCACCGACCACAAGATTGTAAGCTATCTGATTAAAAGCAAGCATGTTGATGCTGTTTCCCTGACTGGAAGTGTCGAAGCTGGCAGCAGGATAGGCCAGCTAGCCGGCAAAAGCATAAAGAAGTTCGTGCTTGAACTGGGCGGCAACGACCCGTTTATCGTGCTGGAGGATGCGGACTTGGAGCTTGCATGCAAGAATGCGGCGAGTGCCAGGACACTCAATTCCGGCCAGAGCTGCATAGCAGCCAAGAGGTTCATAGTAGTCAAGAAGATAGCGCAGGACTTTACAAGCCTTTTCGTAGAATCGATGAGAGCCCTCAAGGTTGGCAATCCTTTGGACGAATCGACGGATATCGGACCCATGGCCAATGTGCAGCAGCTGGAAACACTGGCAGCTCAGGTAAAAGATGCTGTAGAGAAAGGCGGCAGGATAGAATGCGGCGGCAAGAAGATAGAAGGCAAAGGCCACTTCTTCGAACCAACTGTCATCTCTAACGTCAAAAAAAGCATGAGGATAGCAAAAGAAGAGGTGTTCGGACCGGTTGCTACGGTTATTGTTGTCAAGAACGACAAGGAGTTTGTCAAGGTTGCCAACAATTCCGAGTTCGGGCTTGGAACTAGCGTTTGGACGTCTGATATAGAGCATGGAGAAAGACTGGCTAGGGAAATTCAGACTGGAGCTGTGTTTGTTAACAGTATTGTAAAGTCCGATCCTAGGATGCCTTTCGGCGGCATAAAGAAGTCCGGCATCGGCAGGGAGCTGTCGCATTACGGCTTGAAGGAGTTTGTCAATGTAAAATCTATAAACATCTATTAAGAATGTAATCAAAATAATCTATAATATCAATGACTCGAAGGACACTATAATGTTGGATGCTTCTGCGTCAGAGAACCCAACCATCTCAAGATAATCATTCGACTTTCTGGCCTCCTTTCTTGCAAAACCCTTATCGAACCCCAATCTCTCAGAGAACTCCCTGAAAACATTCGCATCAAAGTCCTCATAAAAAGCCGATACAAGTATCGAATCCAGAATGTCCTTGGCTCTCTTGTCCTCCCCTCTTTCCTTGAGTATCCTAAGTTTTGATAGGACAAGGAGCTCAGGCGTCACAACTCTAATCCCGTTGATCTCCAAAAACAGCCTGTTCTCCATCATGAACTTTACCGTCTCGTCTTCGAATACCGTGAACTTTACGTCTGGTTTCTTGTCCGTTATGAAATCGACGAACAGGTAAAATAAATCGTGCACAGGATGCCCAGCAGCTTTCTTCTCTGTGACAAACTTCTCCAAAGATTTCGAGTAGATTTTGCAGTACCTGAAGCTCAGGGGGAAGAACCCGGCGTCCTCTACTATGCCGAAGGCCTTTAACAGGTCTGCGTTGGATACGGCAAAATCTATGTATTTCGATCCTATATAGTCTATCTTCCTCTCCTTTCTGAACGCATCGTTTATAAGGATATGCGCCGCCCAGCCGCCGTTTAGTATGCAATCCAGCTTCTTAAGCCGCTTCCAGAGTTTTCCCAGTTCCGAGAAAGACAGGTCTGTTATATCCCTATCTGCTAGCATTCAACCATCTCCTGAACAAATCCAGCGCCACGTCTCCGTATACTCCCTGTGCCATCAAATCCGCGCAGAGCTGCGGTATGTAAACGACTTTCCAGCCCCTTATGCTCCATGACTTGTAAAGAACGTGCTCGTCATATACAAACAGGAAAACGTTTGGCCTCTTGCTAAAGTGCTTGGAAAATGTCTCAATCTTGCCCATATCCTTTTCGGTTACATACACCATCATGCTCTCGCCGCCTGTCTGCGACGCCACAATGCTCTCTGCGAAGCTGCCTGATATAGCATAATCTGTGAAAGTCTTCCTTATGTTGTCCTTGACGCCAGGAAAATCTTCACAGCAGGCAATGATGAAAGTACGCCTCTTTTAACCGATGCCCATTCCCTCAATAACGACTCCTGGTCTATTACTTTATAGCTCCCGCCATATTTAGCCGGCATGTTCTTTTCCGACAAAATACCCAGCGTCTTGGATACGAAAGACTTGGAAAGGTCTGTCGATTCCTTGACGTATTTGAAGTCAAAGTTAATAGAACAAAGAAATTAAATATCGTAATTGTATCTGATATTTAGAAAGCATTTACCAAAGCTAGCCATCAAACACGATTGAAGTAGTGATTTGATATGACTGTCGTGCTACGGCCTAAATTAATTTGTAGAAATAAAAAACGTGAACGTCTATTAACTTAAGGACAATAAAAAATATTTAGTGGGTGTATGAAAAAACCATTCAAATTCGACAAATCGCTAAAACTCTTCTCGGAAGCTTTGAAGTATCTGCCTGCAGGAGTGGGCTCGAATGCCAGGCTGTGGAGATCAGGCATCTGCCCGCCGGGACTGCCGTGCTCCATATTCATATCGCACGCCAAAGGAGCCTACATCTGGGACGTCGACGGCAACAAATACATAGACTACAGGCTGGGCTTCGGCCCGGTGATCCTTGGCCATGCTTACGACAAAGTGAATGCCAGGGTTCGCGAATCTATGAAAAACGGTGTGATTTACGGAGCTGGTCATGAGCTAGAGATAAAGGTAGCCAAGAAGATTTGTTCCCTAATGCCGTGCGCAGAAATGGTGAGGTTTTCTAACGCAGGAACAGAAGCAACTATGAACGCCATAAGAGTCGCTCGCGCAGTCACAAAAAAGGACAAGATAATAAAGTTTGAGGGCCATTTCCATGGCAATCACGATTATTTGTTGTGGTCCACAGAGCCGCCGTTTGAACTGCCTGCAAAACCTGTCACACAAACCCTATATCCGCAATCGTGGGGAATACCGAACGCTGTCAAGGATACCCTGATTGTCGACAGATGGAACGATTTCGAAGCAATAGAAAAGACAGTAAAAATGAACAAAGACGATGTAGCAGCAATTATAACCGAACCTATAATGGGAAACGCCGCTGCAATAATGCCCAAGCCCGGCTATCTGAAACATCTGAGGGAACTTTGTGACAGATATGGCTTGCTGCTAATATTCGACGAGGTGAAAACCGGTTTCAGGGTAGACCTTGGAGGCGCGCAGAAACTTTTCAAAATAACCCCGGACCTAGCAGCCATAGGAAAAGCCATGGGCAACGGATATCCGGTGTCGGCTCTTGTCGGCAAGATGGAATACATGGAGTCGATAGGTCCTGGAAAGGTCGCTCAAGGCGGCACGTATGCTAGCAATCCTTTGTCATTGACCGCAGTGGACGCTACCTTGGACGAGCTCAAAAGGAGGAACGCCATAGAACACATAAGAAAGATGGGTACTATATTGATGAAAGGCCTTGACCAGATATTCGACGACTTGGGAGTGCATCACTTGATAAATGGCGTCCCAGGCATGTTCGAGATAGCCTTCACCAGAAAGGAGGAGATAAACGAGTGGAGGGACCTGAGGTTCTGCGAACTGAAAATGTATTCTTTCCTCCACTCCGAGCTACTAAAAAAAGGCATCATAGTAGACGCTGACATAGAGGAACCCATATTCCTGTCTTTCTCGCACAAAAAGGAGGAGATAGAAAAGACCTTGGAAGCTTACGCGGCCTCTGATGTGAAAATATATGGGAAGATAGAAAAAATGGAAGAAAAGTTACGATGATGCTGTTTGCCAAATCAATAATAAACATCATGACAATTTTTCTACAAATATTTCCATGTCCCTTTTTTTCAGCTCTTTGAAGAATATCTCGGGCTCCAAACACAGTTCCGGCGGCAGCACCCCAGTCGCCTTTACCTGCCCCCCGACTATCATCTGCGCTGCTATCGAAGGCGGTGTTCCGGTGTTCCAAGTACCTGCTGGAATATTCCATTTCTTGTTGCTGACAGACTTGCAATACACCGCTATCTTTTTCTTCCTGCCGTCTTTGATTCCGAAAATCTCTACACGCAAGAACTCCACGTCATCTATATTCACGTCGTCGGAAGGAATGAACTTGTTCAAAATATTCACTGTGAAGTCCACGGGCCTGATTTTCACTCCACCAACTCTAACCAGCCTGTCAGAAGCGAATCCTGTATCTATTAGAAATTTGACCTTGCTTACAAACTCCTTGTCGAATCCTCCCTTGAAGCTGCAGTTCTTTATGCCTTTGTTCTTGAAAGACATGGGAAAAGTAGCCACCTCAGAATGAAGCGTGTTGAAGCATTTCACACTATTAACCGGCTCAGGAAAGTCTATGGCTTCGGTACCGCTGAAAGGCTCTACAAATTTAAACTTGCCATTCTCGAACACGGCCGGTTCCTTCATGAACTCGTCGAAAATCGTGTACATGGAATAGGGAACGACAAATGGGATGGCATACTTGGTACAGTCAGCGTCAGCGAACTGCACATGAATCGAATCTATTTTGTCAAAACTTCTGGCTCCATGGGCAGCCATCACATTTGTTATGCCGGGAGTAGCTCCGCATCCAATGACAGCAATCAGATTTCTTTTCCTGAATTCATTGTCCAGTTCAAGCTGCTTCCTTGTCATATGAAAAAGCCCACCAAGGTCAACATAGTCTACACCAGCCTCAAGGCAAGCTCTCATAACATCCAGATTGTAATAGTAATTGACACAGTTTATGACGACATCGGAACCTTTCAACAAACTAACAGTACTGGCACGGCTCCTCACGTCTACTTTTGCACCAGTCACATTTTTTTTCTTGAAGGATCGTGCGAACTCCGTTTCTTTCCTGCCATCCCTGCCTGCAATTATGACATCACAGTCCTTGCAAGTATCTGCCAAATCCCTTACGACTACTCTCCCCATCTCGCCGCTTCCGCCCAGGACGACTATCTTCATTAAATATTAATTGCAATTAATTACTTTTATGCCAGACAAGATAAGATGCTCCCACATACTGGTGGAGAAGCTCACTGATGCGCAGCTGGTAATGGAAAGGCTGAAGAAGGGAGAGGACTTTGCAAAGGTGGCTGCTGAAAAATCCATAGATGGAAGCAGGAGGCGCGGCGGCGACCTCGGCTGGTTCGGCCACGGAGTCATGGTGAAGGAGTTCGAGCGGGCGGCGTTTGCCATGCAGAAAGGCCAGATAACCGAGCAGCCTGTCAAGTCGCAGTTCGGCTACCACATAATAAA
>CAYJRO010000020.1:453-9535 GCA_964372425.1 uncultured archaeon | reverse complement strand
AAACATGCCGGATGGTCGGTTGGTCTGGAAAGAATAACTGCCAAAATATGCGGGAAGGATAACATACAGGAATGCACGATGTTCCCGAGGACCAGGACGAGGATTACTCCTTAAGTTCAGTCGACATATACGGCATACTTTCCCTTGTCGCCTATGTTCATGAACTTCGCCACTTCGCTTCCCTGATTGTCCATGATTATTACCATTCCCTTCCAGCTGGGGGAAAGGTTTGTAGACTTGCAGGTAGGACATGTCTTATCGTCAGTGAATCTCTTGCAGTTCCTGCACACCTTGGTTCTTTTAGCCATAATTTACTCGCTCCCGTACCTCATCTTCCTGTAGGTCTCCCAAAGCCTCGCGTCCCTTTCATAGTGTGGGTTGTTTGTACGGGCATCAAGAACAATTAACCATGCCTCATTCGAATCGCCACTTTCCCTGGAAGACATGCCCAACAAAAAATTCTTCTCTTTTATCTGCCTGCCAAACAGTGGTTTCTTGTAAATATCCAAGCTCTCCATACCGTTTCTGTATGAGACTTCGGCAAGATAGCCCATGCGCTCGGCAGCCCCTTTGGCGGTTGTGAAGTCTATGTTATCCTTGAAAATCACCCTCATCTCGTAAAGGTCAACGGTGCCAGCGGCATTACTGACATTTAAAAACGCCACCTTCTCAACACCATTTGGCAGGGTTCCTGTGTATTCCTTTTGCAGCTTTTCCCTTGGCTGGCTGTACAATTCATCCAAGTAACTTCTCGCCAATTTCTCTATCGTAACTTCTTCTGGCATAATAATCAATCGCCTCTTTCGTACTTGGTGTCCATATAGGCCTCAAATAAAAGTACCTTCCGTAGGTTAAAAACTTTTCTGCCGGAGCCGTCCATGATAGGCAGACGGATTTCATTTCCGTGGTCGGAAACAATACCGAATGCGATATTCTTTTTTTCCCTGGCCATTAACAACACTTAACTATACATTAGTCCTCTTTATATTTTAATCTTCTGTACGCTTCCCAAAGGCCTATGATTTTCTTGTCAAAAACCCAAGTCCTCTTGCCGCTTTCGTCCAAGCCTATGAATCTTACGTATGTGTTCCTCTGGATGTCTGAAACAGAGAACAGGTAGTTTTGCTGTTTTATAGCTCTTCTGAGAAACGGCTTTTTGTACATCCTCAACAGGCCGCCCTCGACCTTGGTCAATATCCTCATGCTTTCGGCCGCTTCTCTCATGACATCCAAATCCAAAGCATCCTCGAAAGAGAAATACAGCATGTAATAGAACACCTTTCGGCTGGCCGGGTTTCTGAAGGTTTCATATCTCAATTCCGCCACGCCGTCTGGCAAGCCGCCGTCATAAGCGCTAGGCTCCTCTTTTGAGCTGTCGTACAATTTCTGCAGCAAATCGTTCGTCACATCCACCAGAGTGGACTTGGATTCTTCTGACACAAAGATATGTTTGATTAGGAATATTTAAAGATAGCGCCCCTGCCAAAACATGTTACTCATGTCACTTGGCCGACTTCTTCTTTTCAGCCTCTATCCAGTGCACGGCACCAAGGCCGCTCTGCCTCATGGTCATGCCTATCTTGTTGGTCTCCGACTTGCCGAAGCTTACTGAGACTACCCTGGCCCTGGCCAGATCCCCTTCCTTCAGGCTGCGCTTGCTCTCCTTGCCGTAGAAGGCCATCGTCTTGTTGTTGTAGCTTATAAAGTCATCCATCAGCTGGGATATGTGCACCAGTCCGTCCATCGGACCTACCCTTATGAAGGCTCCGAACTCCGCATTGTCTACAACCTCACCGCTAAGCAGTTCCTGCTGTTCTGGCTTGAAGGTCAGCAGCTTGAACTGAGACTTGTAATGAACGCCCGGGTCGTTGGCCATTATCTTGCCATCCCCCACGCCATCCACACCAACCACAGACACGACCATCCCTATCCTGTTGTCCAGCATACCCTCGTACTTGTCAGCGGCAGACTTCAAGACAGCTTCCTCAACGTCCATGTCCAGCCTCTCGGGAGGCACCCTCACGGTGTCCGATACTGTTATTACCCTGTACATAGAATACACTTGGTTAATCTAGGTTTTAATAATTACTTGTTCTTATGCTTTTAAAGCTAAGTATGCCAATGTTTTTAGGCGATTGTACAATGACAGATTATGAAAAGTCGTCAACTGGCAAGAGGCCCGAAGGGTTAGATGAGCTTGTAAAAAGCATGGAAGAGTCTGTAATAAAAAATTCCAAGAATGTAGTAATAGATGAAGAAATTGACGGCATAAAAATATCTTATATTGAAAACCCCAGGGGCATCGATTGCGTGGGCACCATAATGCCTTTGTATGAGAAGACTGAAGATAGATTAAAAGTTGTCGATTATGTTGTCTTGTTGCATCCAAAAGTCAGAAACCTGCCCAAAGAAATCAAAGATGCCATAATAGCACATGAAAATGTGCATAAGAAATATTCTGGCTACGACTTGTTCTACATACCAAGTCCTAGAAACATGTTCATTGACGGTAATGATGATACCAAACAAAACTTTGTCAATACTGTGGCCTATATGGAAACCGGAAACGAATTCTGCCTTTCATTACCGTCTATAATCAAAGAATTGAGAAGCGGATTTTTCTACAAACAGCAATAGATGGGCTTCTGAAAATTATTAAGCCGTCATGACAGTTGACAATAGCTTTAAATATTGTATGTCAAATAATATTTATGCCACAGGTGGAAACAGGAAAGGATATTGTACAAAGGCTTGTAGAAAAGAAAGAATTTAGTTATGATATAAGTTTTCCTCTTTTAACAGAAGAGGGCCCAGGTCACATTTACAGGGTAGCTATTGGCACAGAATATTTGACAAACCGTAGAAATGGAAACAAAGAGGTTTTGCTGCTAGAGCTTTGGACTGACCCGTGGGGTAATTCCAGCATATATCAGCTATACGCAACGCTAGGCGGTAGAAAATCAATAATAGAAGAAGCTGGTGATAAAGAAACTGCTTTGCAAGTCTGGAAAAGTCTTGTTGAAAAATATAGTCTAAAGGAACTTGTCATGAAGGAATAAATTTAGCCTTGTCATCATGTTCGATTCTTTTCTTTTATACAAAACTCATTGGAAATGAACTGCCGGTAGTTAATGAATACTTGAGGGGCGTTGGCTGTTTTTAAAAAAGCGCATGAGCGGCAATCAAAGTTGCAAATAGGATGGAAACCGTGGCCATTACCTTTAAGAGTGGATTTATTGCCGGCCCTGCGGCATCCTTAAAACTGTCCCCCACAGTGTCGCCGACCACTGTTGCTTTATGCATGCTGCTACCTTTTCCTCCAAGGTTGCCGAGCTCCACGTACTTTTTAGCATTGTCCCAAGCCGCACCTGATGAAGTCATTGTAATTGCAAGTAACAATCCGGTCACTATCGACCCTGCAAGCAATCCTCCTAAAGCAGCTGGCCCCAAAATAAACCCTACAGCCAACGGCGACACGACAGCAATTATGGCCGGTAAAGCCAATTCTTTTATTGCACCTTTAGTGCTTATGTCGACACACTTTGCATAGTCTGCTCTGGCCTTGCCTTGCATTAAACCTTTTATCTCTCTGAATTGTCTTCTGACTTCTTCGACCACGAGATAAGCCATGTTGCCTACGGCACGCAGATTAAATGAAGAAAATATGAATGGTAACAGACCTCCGATGAAAAGACCGACAACTACTTGAGGCTGCAGTATGTTTATGGCCGTTAGCCCGGTTTCTTCAGCAAAAGCTACGAAAAGCGACAAAGCAGCTAACGCAGCAGAACCTATAGCATAGCCTTTGGTTACAGCTTTGGTGGTATTGCCGACGGCGTCCAACGGGTCTGTGGTCTTCCTGACTTTTTTTGGCAATTTCGACATTTCTGCTATTCCACCGGCATTGTCGGCAATAGGCCCGAAAGAATCAACGGCCACCACTATTCCGGTGGTGGAAAGCATTGCGACTGCGGCCAACGCTATACCATAAGCGCCACCCAGATAGTAAGATACTATGGTAGCGATTGAAATCATTATAACAGGTATAAATGTGCTTTTCATTCCCAGAGCTATGCCTGCTATTACTACCGTACCAGCACCGGTTTTTGAAAGTTCTGCCACTTCTCTGACAGGTTTCTTATCTCTACCAGTGTAGTATTCTGTAACAAAACCTATGACTACAGTTGTAATCATTCCCATCATGGCGGCGCCGAAGAGGTTGAACCGGTTGTAATAGGCGAAAAGAAGGAAAAATCCTATTGAAGAAATCAATGATGCCACCAAAATGCTCTTGTTAAGAGAGTTCCAAACCGCCTTGGAATCTGCCTTTCTCGTTTTGACGAAGAATGTTCCTACTATGGATGCAAAAATAGCTATGCCACTCATCAGCAAAGGCAGTTCCAAGTGGGATGTAGTTATTCCTAACAGCATGGCAGCAATCAAAGTGACTACATAAGACTCAAACAGGTCGGCGGCCATCCCGGCACAGTCCCCCACGTTGTCCCCGACGAGGTCCGCGATTACCGCGGGGTTTCGGGGGTCGTCCTCTGGTATTCCTGTCTCAACTTTTCCCACAAGGTCTGCACCGACATCAGCACCTTTTGTGAATATCCCACCTCCTACCCTTGCAAACAGGCTTATGAGGCTGGCACCAAAGGTGAAGCCGATTATCTCCCTGGGTGCTGAATAGATGAAAAGAAGTGCAGTTACTCCAAACAGGCCCAGTCCGACTACCGCGAAGCCGGTAACGCTGCCGCCCAGGAAAGAAGTCCTTAGTGCATGGTAAAGCCCTTTGGTAGCGGCCTGGGTAGTCCTGACGTTGGCCCTGACAGAAATCATCATGCCTATCGCCCCTGCGGCAGCGGATAATACAGCCCCAAATATGAATGAGATAGCAGTGATTACGCCGAAAATCGCATAGAAAAGCACACCCAAAACCACTACAAATATGCTGATGGTCTTGTATTCCCTCATTAGGAAAGCTGTAGCGCCCTCCTGTATGGCCTTGGCTATCTCCACCATCTTAGGCGTTCCCGGATTCTGCCTGAGTACTTTTACTGCAGCATAGACTGCGAAAAGCAACGCCGCGACCGATGATATCATGCTGAAAGCAAATGTGGCCGACATAATGGTTTGCCCCTAATCTATAGCTAAATGTTTTTTGGCTCGGATATAAATAGCTTTGACGCCGGCGCCTTTCAGCCTGTTTCTGAGCTCCCTGTCGTTTGTGGCCGCGATGAAAGCCCTGTCGCTTTTGCACAGACTGACTATTATTTCGTCCGTGCTTCCTTCATATTCTGTCTTGATGACGTCCACGTTTTCGAGTTCTATCATCTTCATGGCGACTTTGGCCCATCTGTTCCCTTCCTTGGCCAGCTTCCTGAGTTCCTCAACAACCCTTTCTATAGTGACCAGGCTACAGTTGCTGTCAACAAGCTCGCTTATGCCTTTCAGGCCTATTCCGAACCTCGCCGCATCCACCAAAAAATTGGCGTCAAGCATCACTTTCATGGTCTCCACCTTTTATTATGCGACTTCCCCAAATTATAATTAATAGGTCAGAGCTTATGCAACAAAAGGGTGTATCAGAGATAATTGCAACGATACTGATGCTTATGATAACCATAGGACTGGCAGGTACGGCTTTTATATACATACAAGGCAGTCTTTTGAGCAGGGCACAGAAACAGATAACCCTGCTCGATACCAGCTGCTCGGCTTCTACGGGAACCATTTTTGTCACTATCAGGAACCTTGATCCAAGGTTATCTATAGCTACGAACGAGCTTCTGGTTAGGGTAGATTCGGTGCCGGTCGCCTCGCCTTGGGGAAGTGCTACTGAGGTCCAGGCCCAGAATACTATTGTGGGAAGTGTGGACTGTGTGGCTGAAAGCCTTGGCTGCGACTTCGGAGCAACGAGATTTGTAAAAGTCATAGGCCCGAGCGGTGTTGTGGAACGCGGGGCTGTCTGCGAATAAATAAACGTTCTGGATAGTTTATTTTAGGTAGTTTCATGGGTCCGAAAGGTGTTTATGGCAGCATTTTGGACACCATAGGCAGTACTCCTATGATTAAATTGCATAAGCTGCCCAGAAAGTTTGGAATCAAGGCCAACGTCTATTTGAAGTGCGATTTCTTCAACCCTGGGGGCAGCGTCAAGGACAGGATAGCTGTGGCCATGATCGAGGACGCCGAGAAGAAGGGACTAATGAGACTTGGCATGACAATTATAGAACCTACTTCCGGGAACACCGGCCTAGGTCTTGCCATGGTAGCCGCTGTTAAAGGCTATAACTTGATATGTGTGGTGATGGACAAGGTAAGCGAGGAGAAGACAAGCTTGCTCAAGTCTTATGGTGCAGATATTGCTGTGGCGCCAAGCACCGTTCCGCCAGAGGATCCACTAAGCTACTTCAGTTTAGTGGAGGTGCTGGCCAAGACCATAGCTAAAAGGAAGAAGAAATTGGACAGAAATGGTTTGACGGAAGTCGTTGCTGAGGTCCAGTCAATGGTAGACAACAACGAGGTGTCCAGGCTGGAAAATATTTTGAAAGAGAAGACAGACTATAGCAAATGCGTTTTCATCCCGAGGCAGCACTATAATCCTGTAAACCCGGAGGCTCACTACAAGACCACCGGACCTGAGATTTGGGAGCAGACCAAAGGCAAAGTCGATGTTTTCATTGCGGGCATGGCCACGGGAGGCACAATAACGGGCTGTGCGAAGTACCTTAAGGAGAAGAATCCGAAAATCAAAGTTATTGGCGTCGACCCCGAAGGCTCCCTTTTCCACGAGA
Organism: uncultured archaeon; assembly: GCA_964372425.1. Lineage (GTDB taxonomy): Archaea > Aenigmatarchaeota > Aenigmatarchaeia > CG10238-14 > SCSR01 > DATDXT01. The sequence continues at coordinate 2,738 of CAYJRO010000020.1, read as the reverse complement.
AGTTCTACGGCACCAAGGGGGAGATTCACCAGTACAGGGTGGAGGGCATAGGCGAGGACTTCATACCGGGCACTATTGACTTGACACTTATAGATGAGATTTTTGTAGTCCATGACAAGGATGCCTTTTTGACTGCTAGGGAATTGGCCAGGGAAGAGGGAATATTAGCTGGAGGTAGCTCTGGCGCGGCTGTTTTTGCCGCATTGAAAATCAGTAAAAAATTGGGCAAGAATAAAAATGTTGTTGTGATTATTCCTGATACTGGAAGGAATTACATCAGCAAGTTATATTCAGATGAGTGGATGAAGGAAAACGGCTTTCTATAGACTGTGTAGAGTTAAATTGTCGTCTTATAACCCAGTTCTTCAACGGCCTTCTTGATTTTCTTAACATCCAGTTTTTTGCCGTCGAACTCTACAGCAGCCTTGTTGGATTTGTAATCCACTTTGACAGATTTAACACCTTTCAACCCCCCAACAACCATCTCTATGGCAGTAGAGCATGAGTTGCAGTGCATGCCCTTTACTTTCAGCATAGCCTTTTCTGTTCTCATCGCTTCCACACCAATAAGTTTAAAAACCAGACTTAAATAAAGTACAGGGCCTTTACCCTGTAGATAAGGTAAATTCCTATTATGAGAAAAATCACGGCGTTGATTTTCTTGGAATGAGGCAATATCTTTTTCAAATATCTCTCAAATAGCCTCCTAGACGACGCAATAGAGGTTGTAAGCCCTATTATAACGGTGCCCATTCCCAATGTATAGAATAAAAACACGAGCACCCCTTCTAAGAAGCTTGAAGAGACTATGGAACCCACGACCACTGCAAGGAAAATTGGCAGCGTGCACCCGAATGAAGTAAACCCGTAAAGCATGCCGTAGTTGTACAAGGAATTCGTGCCGCCAAGTCTTTTGTGGATAGAGACGGGTATGTTGATTGGCGGCATCTTATTGAAGAAAGACAGGCTGCCGAACGCTATCAGAGCAGCAGCTAAAACAAGATTCAGCCACGGCACGTATGAAGCGAATTTTGTGCTGAAAAAGGAAATGACGACTCCTATAACAATGAAGATTGTCATGAAGCCCAGCGTCACCTTTGTCCCGGCAAACATGCCGCTTAAAACACCTGCCATGCGCGACTTGTTTTTTTCTTTGGACGTGAAGTATTTTGACAGCAGGGCTGGCAGAATGACAAAGCCGCATGGATTGAGAGATGCGGCCAACCCAGCAGAGTATGCGAATGCCAGAAGGGCAAAAATACCGACCATTTAAATCACCTATTATGACAAAAGCCTGTTGAACACGTTTCTCCAGCCGTTGTCATCTAGTCCTCCCCTTCTAATCTCTTTGAATACTATTATACCATCCTTGTTTATACCGTACTTTGTCCCTAGCTGTATGGCCTTGTATGTTATAAGAACGTCCCTGTCGCTCTGCGCGAAGTCGAAGGGAAAACCGTTCTCCTGTTTATAGTCTGATATTATTTGCACATTAACCTTGGGGTCTATGCTCATGTACAGGAATACAATTCTGTTTTTATACTCATCATAAACCCTGTTCAATTGCCTCAATTCTGCCGTGCAGAGAGGGCACCATGTTGCTGAAAAATAGAGAAACACGGGGGCACCAGCTTTGTTCAGTTCGCTTAAAGTGCTAGTCTCCCCATCGATTGTTGTAACTGTGAAATCTGGGGCCTTTTGGCCTTCTTCTGTGCCGACAGCAACCTGTTGTGATGAAACCGCATTGCTGGTTTTAAAAAGAAAATTCCCGCTAAACACAGCGAACAAGGAAACCGCCCCTATTATAACGACTACAATCAGTATTACATATTTGATGCTTATGGTTTCTTCGGCCACTTAATCACTAAGCCTAATAAAATCCTACACGTTTTAAGATAATTATATATTTTATAGTTTAAATACATTTACAAAATTTGTAAAGCTTTATACAGGATTTTATATATTATATTGATATGAAAAGGCAGTTTGGGTGCAAAGGTTGTGGCAAGGATTTTGATGCACAGGATTCATTAAACCAACACGTCAAGGATAGGCATTCAGGAAGCAACGCAGGTGCATTCAGCATAAAATCTTCAAAGAAAGCAGTTTTTTATTTGATGTTGTCTCTGGTGATAATGGGGATTTCCTATGGAATCTATGGTTCACTGTCGGCTCCTAAACCTTCTGGTGCTGGAAATGCGGTAAATGTGCCTACACAGCCGGTACATTGGCACCCTGTACTTGAAATAGTAGTCAGCGGCCAGAAACAGGAAATATATGCAAAC
>CAYJRO010000020.1:0-443 GCA_964372425.1 uncultured archaeon | reverse complement strand
ACATAGGAATAGGTCTAAAATATTCAAAAAGTCCTTTCTGGGAGCCAGGTATGAAAATGACAGGCATACACACGCATGACTCCGGTGGCACACTTCATTGGGAAATACCGCGACCGCCAAAAGAACAAGATCTATACATAGGCGATTTCTTCCAGATTTGGGGCAAGACCTTTAACAAAGACTGCATTTTTGAATACTGCAACGGTCCTGACGGCAATGTGACTATGTTGGTGAACGGAAAGCCTAATTACGATTTTGACAAATACGTGATTCGTGACGGGGACAACATTAGGGTTGTTTACGGATAGATTGGTGAAATAAATATGTTTGGATTAGGAAAACCTAAATGCGGATGGTGCGGAAAGGCCTTGGGTGAAAATACGTTTGAGAGGGATGGCAAGAAGTTCTGCTCGACGGACTGTAAGGACGGTTATAGGAAGTCT
>CAYJRO010000019.1:0-9598 GCA_964372425.1 uncultured archaeon | reverse complement strand
ATGTGGGTAAGTCTGTGGCCACCCTCCACTATTCCCTGATAAATAAGCTTTTCATTGTAAGTCATATTTACCAGTTGATAATTAAGATTTAAATAGTTTCAGTCATTTTGTCTTCTTCTTGATTTCCTTCTTCAGTCTCAACAGCTTGGCCTGATAGCTGCATCCGCTGCACTTGACAATAAACTTCTGGCCAGACCCGGCTCCAATGACAAACGGTTCGCCCCACGGCTCCTTCCTGTTGTTATCACTGCCGCACTCGGGACACTTGAAGACGACCTGTGCATCTTTCTCCTCGGTCAGCTTGGCTATCCTGATATTGCCAGCAGTCTCGCCCTTGTTGTTGGTAAGGTCCCTTGTTGTTATGTACTCTATCGGCATGCCTTCACCTACAGGGGCTTTTTCTTGGGCCGTAGCACCTTTGAGCCGCACGTTCTGCATTTTACCTTCCCGCTCCTTACTTTGGAAGACTCGGCCCTCATCTTGCTCTTGCAAATCCTGCATACGAAAACATTGTGAAAAATCCTAGCCATAGCTTCTGGGAAAGTCTTCTTTACCATATTACCACTTAGAATTAATTAATTGTTTTGAATTTAAATTTGATAATTACGCCTATGGTGATGCAAGTGTTCAAAAAGGAGATAAGGATAATAGGCTTCGACGACGGCCCCTTCCAGTCTAGAGACAGGGTTCCTGTGCCAGTGGTAGGCGTCATCTACAGAGGGGGCAGCTTTCTGGACGGCATGCTCAAGACAGAAGTGACAGTGGACGGCTTGGACGCGACAGAAAAGCTGATAAACGTTATAAACTCCAGCAGGCACAAGCAACAGCTGAAGCTGGTCATGACCGACGGCCTTACATTCGGCGGGTTCAACCTGATAGACATAAAGGAGATGCACGAAAGGACGCGCCTGCCCGTGATAGTCATAAACAGGAAGCACCCCGATATCAGGGAAGTTACAAAAGCCCTCAAGCGGAACTTCGAAGATTCCAAGGAAAGAATAAGAATCATGAAGAATGCCGGAAAAGTAAAGCTTCACATCCTGCCGAACAAGCAACGTGTCTATTACCAAGCTGTCGGTCTGTCCGATGACGAAGTCAAAGAAATAATTAACCTCAGCACGACACATAGTTTTATCCCGGAGCCGCTCAGGGTGGCTCATATTATAGCTACGGCGGTCGTGAAGGGCGAAAGCAAAGGTAGGGCATGATGAAAAAAAACAAAGCACCGTGGCCGCACCCAAAGTTCCACATAAAATTCCGGAACAGAGTGGAGGAGAACGCAGTCAAGATACCGTTCTATGTGCTGGTAGGCATCCTGATACTCTATTTTGTTTTCAACGTGCGTGACTTGCTGCCGTATGTGGAGCTTTTGATAGTGGTCTTGATATTCAGGTTCCTGGAAAGGGACGACATCCTGAACTACGTCTACAGCGGCGCCATAATGGCATTCACTGTATACAGCGTAATAGGACTTACGCTCTCCACAAACATACCTATAGTGGTGGTAGTATCATCGTCGATGCAGCACGACGACCCCGAGCTTACGCACTACAGCTGGCTGAGTGAAAACTTGGGCTACAGCAGGAGCTACATAGACCAGTGGCCGTTTGCCAAGGGATTCTTGGTAGGAGACATGCCGGTGGTGGGCGGCAGCAATTTGTATGCTGTGGGCGACGTCATAGTCTACGATGCAGGACAGCCGGCTCCCATAATACATAGGATAATAACGGTCAACCAGGACGGCACCTACCAGACAAAGGGCGACAACAACGCGGGCCAGCTGCCGTTCGAAAAAAATATCGATTCGGACAAGATAAAGGGCAAGGTAATCTTTATTATACCCAAAATAGGGTATATTAAAATAGCTTTGATAAGGCTGTTCGGGGTATTCAGATGAAGTTCTGTGAAAAATGCGGCAACCTGCTTTTCGTGGAGAAAAAGGGCAAGTCGGTAAAGCTGATATGTAGGAAATGCGGCAGGAAGTATGCTGCAAAGGGCGCCGACAGGAAGATGTCAGTCGAGGAGAAGTTCCCGAACCACAAGAAGGAAATAGTCGTAATAGAGAAGAAAGAGGCCGAGTCAGAGCTGCCTATTATTGATGCCATGTGCCCAGAGTGCGGCAACAAGAAAGCCAACTGGTGGAGCCAGGAAGTCGGAGGCCTGTCGGAGGAGTCTGCCACGCCTACAATCTTCTACCAGTGCACCAAATGCAAGCACAAATGGAGAAGCTACGGGTAAATGCCTTCTATTGCAAGTGTTTTTAATGAAAATCATAAAGAAAAACATAAGAAGCAAGAATAAGGTTATTGTAGTGGACGAGGAGGACAGCGAGGAGTTCAGGCACCTGCCGACTACCAAAGTGGAATGCCCAAAGTGCGGCAACAGGCTGGCGCATTGGTTCATGAGGCAAATGAGGGCTGGGGACGAGCCGCCAACTATATTTTATACATGCGCTAAATGCAAGCACAAGTGGAGAAGCTACGGGTAGCCTTAGGGTGATGTCCTGATGAAAGTGCAGTTGGGCATGATTTCCACAAAATGACTGGCGCCTTTCCCGTATTCGGAGCACTGGTTGCCTTCCAGAGCATCAACCGGCTCGCGCGGCCAATGCGAGACATCACATACCCAGTCGTCATAAGTAGGTATGGGGTTTAGCAGGCACGGCCCGCTTTCAAGGTCTATCCCTTTCGCTACCTCAGCTTCGCAGGCCTTCTTGCACACGTCTATTATCTTGGCAGCCTCGCTCACCCTTGTGGTGAAGTTGAATAGCACTAGAAAGACCACCAAAGAGAAAGTCAAGATGGCTCCTGAAACCACCCTTTTCATCTTGTTTTTCATCAACTAAAATTTAATAAAGGGCAAAGATAAACTTACTTCGATGGCCGAGGAAAGCTATGTTGAGAAGAGGATAGCCGACCTGAATCCGGGTTCCGACAGGAAGGTTTGCATAGTCGGTGTGGTTGCAAGCGTAAGCGAGGACGGCAATTTTACATTGGACGACGGTGGCAGTACAATCAATATAGTAAACGACAAGAAAATAGGCTTCCTTAGGCCGAAAAGCATCGTAAGGGTTCTGGCAAGCAATTTCGAAGGAAAGCTGAAGGCCGATATAGTACAGGATGCCGGAGACATGGACCCGAAACTGCTCGACAAAGTGCTGGAGCTTTGCAGCAAAGCGGGTATCTGATGCCTCTCGCATGTTTTCCCGAACTTCATCAGCAGCATCTTGGTTTCAGCAGTGCGAAGTGCTGTGCTTAAAAACTTTCAAGACCATAAGAATACTCATATGGCGAGCGAATTTACAAGAAGGCTGAGGGCGTATGTTTCCACAATGATAGACGGCAGTCCGCTGGACTATGCCTACGAGCATTCCGATGACTTGAAGCTGACAACCAAAGCCTATAGGATGTTTGATCGCCTGAGAAGCCATGCGTCTAGGCTGGCTGGCGAGATTTCGACAGCAAAGGCCGAAGAGCCAAAGGCAGAGTCAAAAGACGGTGATATGTTCGGAGAAGCATTGGAAAACTACCTTCTATTGAACCCGGAGCTGGCCGTTGTCAGAGAAGGCTTCAGTCTTTTCAAAGACGCCACAATAAGGAAAGGCATAGATTATGCAATGACATTATCCCTTGCAATGACAGAGTACGAGGTGTCTAACAAGGATGAACAGAGGAGATTTTTCGCGGAGGTCGAACAAAACTATGAAAGAATCAAGTGGCAGGCCAAATACCATCCTAAGAACACAAAAGGAAAGCCCATTGTCGAGAAGAAGGAGCCTAAAAAGAATTCCACAGGCGACTGGCTGAAGCCTTAATCAAAGCTCCATGCCGCCGAAAATATTTAAGTACCAAACTTCATTAAAACTATAGGTGTGATTGTCAGATGTTCAAAGCAACTTTAAGCGAGCCATCCCTTCTGGTCGATTCTATTTCAACTATAGGCGAGCTGATAGACGAGGGCATACTGAAACTGAAAAAAAACGGGATATTCATGGCTGCCACGGACAGGGCCATGGTCGCTGCAGTCGACTTCAGCCTCTCCTCAAGCGCGTTCGATAAATACGAGCTGGACGAGGAGCAATCGATAGGTCTGAACATAACAAATCTGCTTTCTCTTATGAAGCGCGTCAAGCCGAACGACAAGCTCACTCTTGAGCTGAAGGGCAACAAGCTGGAGATAATTATAGAGAACGGGTCTAGGAGAAAATTCACCCAGCCGCTCATAGACCTGTCTGAGGGGGAATTGCCGCAGACCGACCAGCTGGAAGGACAGTACACTTCGCAGGTCGTGCTAAAGTCGGACGAGTTCCAGAAAGGCCTGGACGACGCGGAGATAATCACCGACAACGTTCTGTTCGAGACCAGCGACAGCAAGTTCGTCATGAAGGCGGAGGGCGACATACAGAAGGCCGAGCTTGAGCTGGAAAAGGGAAAGGACAATTCTTTGTTGGAAATCTCTTCAAAAGGAACTGCCAAGTCAAGGTACCCTCTGGATTATCTGAAGAAGATTATGAAAGCAGGCAAGATGGTGGACACTGTTGTTTTGAAATTTGCTTCGGACTTCCCAATGAAACTGGAGTTTTCAGACGCCGGCAAATTGAGCTTGAACATGATATTGGCTCCCAGAGTATCCGAAAGTTGAACCTTTTTTTCTGCTATTAGAAACTCATTACATGCTCTACGGCTTTGATTACCCTGTCGGCATCTGGGAAGAAATGGTTCTCCAGCTTTGGCAACGGCGTCACCAGGTCATAGCCGGCAACTCTTATTACCGGAGCTTCTAGGCTGAACAGCGCCCTTTCGTTTATTGTTGCTGAAATCTCTGCCCCAAGGCCAATGTTTTTTGGCGCCTCATGCACAATCACAGCCCTTCCTGTCTTCTTCACAGAATTTACAAAAGTGTCCCTGTCCAGCGGGGAAAGCGTCCTCAAGTCAACGACTTCCACGGAGTATTTGCCGCCAAGCTTCTCCAGGGCCTGCTTCACCACCCTTACCATGGCGCCGTAGGAGATTATAGTCAGATCGTCCCCCTGCTGCAGGACTTTCGCCTCGCCCAAATGAATGGCATACTCTTCGTCGGGCACGTCCTCCTTGATGACCCTGTAAAGCCTTTTGGGTTCCATGAAAATTACCGGGTCTGGATCCCTTATCGCCGAAATAATCAGCCCCTTTGCATCGTACGGGCTTGACGGCATGACCACCTTCAATCCTGGGGTGTGAGCATAATAAGTCTCGGGCGAGTCTGAGTGGTGTTCAAGCGCCCTGATGCCGCCTCCGCACGGGAATCTCAAGACAAGCGGGACATGATACACTCCGCGGGAGCGGTTCCTAATCCTGGCTGCATGGCTTATCAGCTGGTAAAGCATTGGCAGTGAAAATCCGTCAAACTGTGCCTCTGCTACGGGCTTGAAGCCGTTTATGGCCAGCCCTACGCTGACGCCAATTATTCCGGACTCTGCAAGCGGCGTATCTATCACCCTGCTCTCACCAAACTTCTGCCACAGGCCGTCCGTTACCCTGAACACACCGCCGTCCTTGCCCACATCTTCTCCTAGAACCAGGACTGTCGGATCCCTTTCCATCTCAAGCATCAAGGCCGAGTTGATGGCCTGCACCATGTTCATTACAGCCATTCAATTATCACCCAGAATCTCCTTCCTGTGCTTTTCCAAAAATTCCTTCTCCGCTTTGAACAGGCTTGTCTTCTTCAACACATCATCCAGTCCCATCCAAGAAGCATAGTTGATTTCCATTGTCGGCTTGAGGCTTTCGCTGCCTTCGGTTTTGAATAGGAAGTAGTGAATGGTCTTCATATCGTCGGGGTTGTCTCCGGCAGGCCTCTTGACTATGCCTAGCTTCTTGACAAGTCTAATTTTTCTTAGGCCTGTCTCCTCCATTACTTCCCTGATTGCGGCCTGCTCCACCGTTTCACCCTCTTCTACATGACCCTTAGGCAGCATCCAATAGCCCTCCTTTCTCGACACCATACATATCTCCCCCCATTTGTTCACAACGACACCGCCTGCAGCAATGCTGCTTATCATCCGCCCACCATTAATTTTTTCTGTTCCTCCAGATTGGGCGTAAGCTTCTCATAAATGTAGTCGAACATCTCCTCGGGCTTGGCGGGCGGAATGGCCTCGAACTTCTTGACAGCTTCGGATACCCTGGCCTTCATGTCTGTCCACACCTTCTTCTTCGAGTCTTCATCCATCAAGCCGGTTTTCATCATGTATTTTTCCAGCCTGTCTATAGGATCCTTTTTCTTCCACTCCTCGACCTCCTTGGGATTTCGGTACTTCATCCACTCGTCAGCCGTTGTGTGGCTTTCCAGTCTATAAGTGAACATCTCTATCAAAGTCGGACCGCCGCCGTTCCTGGCTTTTTCCACAGCATAAGTCATCGCTTTGTACATCGCAAATACGTCGTTGCCGTCCACCTGTATGCCCTCGAACCCGCATGCTATTGCTTTCTGCGCAAGTGTCTCTGCCGCTGTCTGTTTCGATCTGGGCACGCTGATTGCCCACTGGTTGTTCTGTACGATATGGATCAGCGGGACTTTGAACGCACCTGCGAAATTTAAGCCTTCGTAAAAATCGCCCTCGCTGGTGCCGCCGTCGCCGCAAAACGAGACAACCACGTTCTTGGTATTTTTCATTTTTTCAGCCCATGCCAGACCGACGCCGTGGCAAGTCTGGCTGCCCACCGGTATAGAGACAGGAAGGGTTTTTATGCCCTTTGGAATCTTCATGCCCCTTTCATCCCCAGACCAATATTGGTACAGCATCTCGGGCGGATAGCCTAAAGCCATCATCACACCGTTCTCCCTGAAAGAAGGGACCACCCAGTCGTCCTTGTTCAGCACAAAGGAAGTCACGACCTGTGCTTCCTGGCCCAATGATGAAGCAAAAGTGAGCATCCTTCCCTCCCTCTGGAGCTTCAGGGCAGTGTCGTCGAACAGCCTCAGGAATATCATCAGTTCGTATATTTTTTTAATCTGTTCGTTTGATATTTTCGGCATCAGATTGGAATCGGCGTTGCCATCGTTGTCCATGACCTGTATGTACTTGACGCTAAAAGTTCTCAGCACCTTTTCGGGCATATAATTTATTTTTGGTTTACTTTTAAATAAAAACAGTTTGCCATGAAATTCAATGGTTTTGTTTACCTCTCAGCCTGTTTTGTTTGTTTTTTTTGCATGCCATCTGTAGGCCTTGTAAGCTGCAATAGCCGAAGCTATTAGTGGTATGTAGACTATGTATGATAGCGGACCCGAATTGGAGTACAAATTCTCGTATTCAGCTATGTTTCTTAAGAATAAGAGCAAAAAGCAATGCCCAATAGCCCAAGGTTTCAGTGTCTATCCCAAAGCCCATTCCTTCAGCTTCTCGTAGCTGGTGGAGCCGCATATCCACTTGCCGGTCTTCCTGTTGAAGAAGAAAGGCACGCCCCCGCACCTGCCCTGGTCTATCTGTTCCAAAAACCTGGCGTTCTCCTCGTTGTGCCAGACCTCTATCCTCTTCACTTTCAATCCATGTTCCTTCTCCAGCTGTTCCACCAGCGGCCTCATATGCATGCAGTGCACGCATTCGATGCCGTAGAACTCCAGCAGATGCTCCTTTTCCATACAAACCAAATAAATATAAACCCACCTAATTTATAAAGATAAAATACTGAAAGTGATACTATGCCAATAAGATTCTTGATATCGAGGCAGTCATACTTAGCTTCTGGCCTTTACATAGGCACGAAGCAGAAAGCAAGGGACATGAAGGAATTTATCTTCGAGATCAGGCCCGACGGAGTGGCACTTTTCAACCTCAAGAAGACCGACGAAAGGATAAGGACTGCGGTAAAGGTCCTGTCAAGAAGCAAAAATCTCCTAGTTACAAGCAGGAAGAGGATAGCCTTCGACGCTCTGGGGATGTTCTCCAAGCTGTCCGGCGCAAACGTTGTCACAGGCAGGTTCATGCCAGGAACCCTCACAAACCCGCAGTATGATAAGTTTTTCGAGGCGGACATGGTTTTTGTAGTGGATCCCATGACGGACTACAGGGTCGTGGATGAGGCAGTCAAGGCCAGGATACCTGTGATGGCCGTATGCAACAGCTTCAACGAGACAAAAAACATAGACTATGTCATACCTGCGAACAACAGCAGCAGGAGGTCCATCGCCACCCTGTTCTGGATATTCGGCAGGGAGCTTATGAAGTCCAAGGGGGAGATAGGCAACGACAGGGAGTACAAATACGATGCAAGGGACTTTGAAGGAACGGCAGAAGAAAGGTACCAGCCAAACGAGCCTGAGGAACAGGACGAAGAGTGACTATCTTATATAGCTCAGGTGCTCCACATCGATCTTCTCATGGAACTTGTATTCCCACCCCTCCACCATGACCTTTGATATCTCGGCGAACTCCTTGAACATGATGTCCCTGAAAAACTTGAGGCAGCCTTTTATAGCTTCTGGAAGCAGGTCCTCCTTTCCAAGCCTCATATTGTCCAGCGCGTTCAGCATGGTCAGCTGCATCACCCTGAGGTCTATGTACAGCTTAAGCAGCTTCTCCGAACCGAGCTTCTCCCTCAGGAACTTCCTCTCACTGTTGAGCACAGGGACATCGCTGGGGTAAAGCCTGTTCAATAAAAAATCCAGCCGCCCGCCAAGCTCCTGGACTATTGTGTTGGCCAGGTCTGTGATAAAAATCTCCTTGTCGAACTTCTTGTGGCTCGGAAACAGTTTCCTGAACTCCTGCAAAGTGGCGGGCAGCCCGAGCTTTGGATATTTTTGCAATGACACCTTGTACACAAGCTCGTCCTTTTTACCCATAAATAATAATCTATTTTTTGAATAGATTAATCAGGCGTCAGTAGTCCAGTCTGGTCTAAGACACTAGCCTTCCAAGCTAGTCACCTGGGTTCAAATCCCAGCTGACGCATCAGCAAAATGTAAAATCCCAACTTTAGTTAGGGCTATTGATTCTATGTAAGTTAGAATATTTAAAGCTTGACGACACGACAAACACGAATTCATTCCGAGGTCTTCCAGCGGTTTTTTATATATCTCTGTCTCTTTATTTCTCTCTCTCGTTTTATTTCTCTATTTTTATATATTTTTATTTCTCACTTTTTATGTGTCTGCATACGTCTCACTCTCTCACACATCTCCATCATATAAATCAGCCGTCTTTTAATTCTTCTTTTAGCTTTGAAATTCTCTCCCAGTTTATCTCAGCATGACCTATTGCAGCACCAGCTTCACCCAACTTTCTTTTCTATATGCATATCTCACTTTGCCCACGTTTTCTAAAAGTAGACTAAGGAGGATAACGTTGGGTATATCCAGTCTTTTCATCTAATACGATTTTATCTACTAATGGAAAACGTATACTTTTAAATCTTATTGGGGTGCTTATGGCCATCATTACTGCAAAAGCACGAATTGGAACGTCGGGAAAAGACTCATTCAATTTGCTAGCGGCACCTAACAGCATAGCACCAGTCGTAACAATATCGTCTACCAGAAGTATGCTGCTGGGATGTTCGAGGACTTTCTGCACATCAATCGTTTTATAGTGTTCGATTGTTTTTGTCCTTGTAGA
>CAYJRO010000018.1:0-9655 GCA_964372425.1 uncultured archaeon | reverse complement strand
AGCTAGCGTCCCTCTTTAACCAGTTTGTACTTGATGTAAGGTTTGTCAATACATCGATGGGCACCTGTACCCTTGGCTGCTGCTGCACAGCCAGGAAGAGGGGAGCCGACAGCGACGCACCAACGCGCCGGGTCAATTTACCCGTTTCGTGATGTCGCTAATAATATGGGAAACCACAAAAGACCCACCAAAGTAGAGTCTTATACCGTGGGCTTTCACCGGCATCCCGAAAGAGAGGCCTCTAAAGAATCTTCAAGTGTCCCAGTAAACTTTCTTTGTCTTTAAACAGCTTTGTATCAATGTTAAAAGTCTTTACAGATTTTGTCAAAACCTCGTTCTTTTCAAAACCGTGCCACAATTTGCTGTCATATCCTATTTTAACGCCGAGAATGAACCCTATCTCTTCATTGAATTTTTTAATATCGCGTTTCTTTTCCATTGTTATGTTTATACCATTTGTCCTGGGACTGAAGCCCAGCTTTTGAAGAAGTTCTAGGTAGTCTTTTCTCAATTGCGGATGTTCGCAACTCAGTTCCACTCTTCTTCTTATTTCAAACTTCTTGTTTCCTTTGTGCCATCTCACGCTTAAAGAAATGCTTCCGTCGCAAGAGAACACTATTCTGAAGAAATCTTGAATATCGGAAATGCTAGAAGTCTTGACAAATTCTGGTATCTTGACGTCTGGATATCTTCCTGCCTCTTTCTTTCTCTTCATTGTGTTGAGACCGAACATCTTCAACAGCACGCTTGCATTGTTTTTGCTGTTTACTTGCGTTCTACCTGTTCCATTGTTTTCCACTCTTTCGGTGAAATGTGTCTTTTCGCCGAACATTTTCCTGATGCATTGTTTGAAGATTTCGTGCAACGCTTCTGATTTGTTGTGAAATATCACGAATCTGCCGCTTATACATCCGTCTGTAGCTAACAGTCCGAACAGAACATTCTTGATTTTCATTATCCCCGACGCATATTAACTTGTATAGGGTTTAATTTAAAGTTTACTGGGCACACTCTACGAGATTCTTACGGGCAAGGCCTTCTCTTTTCACGGGCCCATTATCCCCGAGTTCGCCAGACAAGAGAATGGACTCTGTGTCTTGTAGCTTTTCTCGTGCGAGTGCCACCCATTAAAGGTATGCACCCTATCGCTAACCCATGCTTTCACAGCTGGATTCGTCGCTTTTCGGAATCCAGTCAACGATCCTTTTGCGTTTATACTTGACTCCCGATTTCTGACCGGGATAAGGATCGCTTAAGGAGACCCTTGATATCTTACAAAGGGTGTACCGCCCCAGCCAAACTGCCCATCTCGTCAAACACCAGCCAGATTATCATGAGCTACCTCGATTATCATTTTGTAAAACAATCAATCTGGAACAGTCCAATCACCTAATCCGACTGGGTGTTTTCTGACGTTGTCCTCTTGCAAGTTAGCGGTATAGCTTTGAGGGGGTAGTGTTACACTTTCCTCTCGATTTCGACCGAAGTCTACATCTGATAGCGAGTACTACCTACTCTATGCAATCAAAACTATACCACAGCATCAGACTGCAGTAAAGCTAACCGCTGGGTCAAACGAACCAAGCTGTGATTTTATATCCGAATAGTTCTTATTCACCGGATAATAACCAAGTTCCTTCCAAATTTTTAATTTTATATTTATCCAACTGTTGGAAAACCCGAACAGATTCAACCATTTTTCCAAGTTTTTATTGCCATAAATTCTTAAAAGGAATCCGCTGTACTTTCCTGTTTTATTTTCTACTGAAAATGTGAATCCAAATTTTTGTAGAATGTTTTTCATATCTTCAATTAGTTTTGGGGATTTTGTATAAAGCTCCAAACGGGGCTCCTTGTTTATTCCTTTTTTGTTCTTCTTAAATGAAAGTGAAAAATCCGTGTCTCCTATGCCACGCATACACCATTTAAGAAATTTTGAGGTTTCCAAAATTTGTTTTGGTATTTCTATCTGATCTTTGGGGCCGCATGGTAAATTGAACGCCTTATTTTTCAATTCTACCAAATCTTTTGAATTCACTAGTATCAACACTGTGTTGTCTTTTGGCCTTTCTATGTATATCGGGTTCACGTTGTAAGCTTTCTTGATGACTTTAAACAGAAAGTTTTTATAGTATTCTTTCTCATTTGTTAAATTTCCGGAATATGTAATTCTATGCGTCCTATTTTTGGAATACATATTTCCATCTCCTATATGTACTCCAATATCGTATGCAACCAATTCTGTTATCTTGACGTTAATCCCCCGATATACTATACTGCATATTACTTTACTTGAAGGTTCGCTTTAACCCATCTACGGGGTCCTCGTTTCCCACTAGGAATCTCTGGCCTATTCACCAGAATAGCAAGTTCGCCGGGCTCCAGCCTGGGACAGCGGGGAAGTAGTTAAGCCATTCAGACGGGCCGTCAATTAAACGGCAAGGGATTACGTCCACACGTCTTTAGGCATCGCCCAAAGAGCAGTTTACGCTACTTTACGACGGTCAGAGTTACCGCCGCCGTTTACCGGGGCTTCGACCTGTTGAAACAGGGGTTCACACACCGGTACTGGGCAGGCATCAGAGACTATACAAGTCCTTTCGGATTAGCAGTCTCCAGCGTTTTTATTAAACAGACCCTCCCCCCTTGTAACTGCGACCCACAATTCCCTCTTGCGAGAAAACCGCGGGCATCGCTTCTTGCAAACTTACGCGACTAATTTGCCGATTGGGCCAGGATTAGGGAGATTTTTATTACAAGTGTGACTTTATAAAAACTCTTTTACCTTTTCGGAATTTTTCTATATGTTTTTCCTTTTGTAATTTGTTCAAAATTCTTCTAAGAAAATCGTATTTGGCCTGCAATGCGAACATCAGTTTCTTCAACTCTATTTCCTTTTTTAATTTGGTTATTATTGATTTTTCTAATTCTAATTTATTTCTAATATCTTTGGGTAATTTGTATATTTCAATTAACTTTTTAAGTTCGCTCTGTTTTTCCGAACTGAATCCTACAGTTTTGGCAAATTTTTCTATGTTGGATATTCGACGGGTATTGCCAAATATTGTAAGTCTTATCTTTGACTTGTATTCCTTTAGCTGATTTTCAATTTTTAATTTATTTAGAATATGCGAACATATTTCAGCTAAATATGAGTTTTTTTACTAAGATCAATCTGAATCGTACAATCTGGTGATACTGTAGCTTCTGCATCAAAAAAGCCTTTTAGGAAACTAATCTGCTCTTTTACGGACATGTCGTCAATATCGCTAAGAAATTTTTCTTTTAATTGTAGGATTGTTTTTGAGAATTTTACGGAATCGATTTTAATTTTTAGTGTATCTGAACTATTTTGACTTTTTAATCCGTATACTAGAGGTGTTTTGTAAATTTTGAATTTTTCTGGATTTCCGTAAACTTCGAATTTAATGTTTTCATTAATCGTGAGTGTTTTTAACACCTTTAGCAAATTTTTTGAAATTTGTTGAGATGTTGTATCGAAAGCTACTCTACCATAACTTATGTAACCATCTCCACAGAGCATCCCAACAAACCAAGCAGTGTTTTGTGACATATTAGTATATATACATTTACTTGTATTTAAGTTTTTCTATCTCCTATATCCTGTTTTCCCTAGACTGGTTTCTCCCAACAGCCCTTCGCCTTCTCAGCGTGTCTACCTGTGTCGGAGCTTCGGTACAGGCGTGAAGGATCCTTCCGGACTTTCTTTTCATGGGCTCCAGGAATCAACCGAACCCCGCATACACGGGGCTATTCATGCAGTTAACCTCTTTCTCCTCATTACAAGACTCCAGAGGCTTGCTACATTTAACTTGCGTCGGCCTGTCCCGAAGCGTCGAAAGTCCGGCTTAGCGTTGCCGCAGTCGTACCTTCACGGCATCTGAATATTAACAGATTTATCATCAACAACTCCATGTTAAGGGTTGCTTTAGATACTGGCTGAATGCCGACTGATTTTCATGGTCGGCAAACCCTTGGACTTTAGGGCGCTAGGAATCTTACCCAGCTATGCTGCTACTAATGGCAGGATCTGCATTGCTGCACGGTCCACTTCTGCTCACGCAGGAGCTTCTACCCATGCAGCACGCCTCCGTACACCCTCCTTTCGGAGGTCCGAGGTATCGGTATCTAGCTTAGTCCCGTCCATTTTTGGCGCAAGAACTCTCGGATTGTAAGCTGTTACGCACTTTTTAACTGATGGCTGCTTCTGAGCCTACAGCCAATCTGTCTGAGAATTCTCACAACCTTCTTCACTTAGCTAGAATTTAGGGACGCTTAACCTCGGTCGCGGTTGTTCCCGTCTCGGATGTCGAGCTTTCCTCAACACCCTCACTCCCGTCTTCTCAGGCGATGACAAATTCGGAGTTTGGCAGGAAAGCTGGATCTTTCGATCCTTGACTATCCAATCAGTAACTCTACCTTATCATCCGCCTCAGACGAGGCTGCACTGACATGCATTTCCGGAGGAACTCGCTATCCCGAGTCTCGTTAGGCTTTTCACCACTAACCCTAGGTCACCCGAAGGATTGGGTCTCACAACCGGTAGCAGGCTTCCACCCCTCTTTCGAGGGACTTCGCCTTACCCAGGGTTAGATCGACTCGCTTCAAGTCGTAACCCAGTGATTTCCCACGCTTTCACATGGCGCACCACGCAGCTTGCGCTGTTACGTGCCTGTTGCTTTCGCTTTGGCTGCCTGGCTTATACCAGTTAGCCTCACCACTGAGATACACTCCCTGTCCCGTTTTTCAACACGGACGTTAGGACACTGTAAGCTGTCCACCGTACTGAGCGATTATACTTTTCCTTCTGGACAGCACCTTCCATGCCCTAACCGACTATACCCGATTGGTTTCAGGTTCTTTTTACCAGACTCACGTCTTTCTTTTCAGCTTTCTCTCACGATACTACTCATCTATCGGACTCTGCGAATATTTAGAGTTGGATGTCAATACACCCGGCTTCCTATTCCTTACTCAGAGAATAGTACTCAGGATACTTGGAATCCTCCTTCTTGTCTTCCTCTACGGGACTTTCACCCTCTTCGATAGAGCATTCCAACTCACTTCGAGTCGACAAGCTGGGAAGTGCCCAAGTCCTACAACACCACATCCGTACCGTATTACTACGGCCGTTCGGTTTGCTCTCTTCCGCTTTCACTCGCCGTCTACTCACGGAATCTCAATTGATTTCTTTTATCTGCGGGTACTAAGATGCTTCTTGGACCAGAAATCTACTTTAATAGCCACAAAATTTGGATTTTATTGTTTCTTTTAATCTTACCTACCTTTACTGCTTTTAAGGATCTTACCAATCTTCTCACAACAAATGGAGATAGGTTGCATAATATTCTTTGTATTCTTGTATTGAAAGTTCTAAGGTTTCATATACCCAGTATCGTAATTGAGTAATCTAATTTTCATACTAAGATATACACATTTCCTTAGTATTTATAGTTTACAGTAGACTTGCTGGTCTTTCAATTCCCCGCGTTTCTTTTCCTTTCGGAATGAGCCGAAGCTCAGGAATCCCATTAGGATATCCCGGGGTCAACCTCTCCGTGCGAGTAACCCGGGCATATCGCGGCTTGGCACGTCCTTCTTCAGTTCACAGAGCCTAGCCATTCGCCAATCGGGAGCAGCGTTGCAATTGCTGGATCTTTTAGACCAGAGAATATTCCTTATCTTTACTAACCTTGCTTCCTATGGTAGTGTCATCTTTTTCGCAGCCTCGTCGAGACAGTTCGCTCCTCATCCTTTGTTCAGACGCTGTCAAATACACTCATCAGCCGCTTCCACACTTCAACCCATAAATGGCATATGGATTTGCATCAACCGCCCCATGCTCACAAGGTACCCATTTCTTCATAGGAATTCCGTCAGAAATTGAAGGTATGATCACAGCTAAGTTAAAGGGGCCAATGCTAGTATTCCTCTAGCATACTATTCACTAGAATAACTGTAGTACAGATAGGTTTATAAACCTTTTTTTACTTCATTAATTCATGGCAGACGCCCAGGCGGAGTTTGATTTCTTTAAACACTACAATGTGGACGGCGATAAAAGTATATTTGTTAAAGACATGGATTCTCAGGATCTTCTGTTGGCCAGAAACAGGCTGCAGGAGACTCTGTCGAAGCTCGGCAATATGCCTCAAGTGCAGAAATATGCCGACAAATTCTTGTTTGACACGGAAAAGTACGACATTGTTGAGTTTTATGTGCGGGGCATGGTGTTTGATCTGGAATCTGTGATTGCCGGCAAGAGCGTTGGGGGTTTTTGTTTAAAAGAGATGCCAGCAAATATAGGCGCCATGTACACCCCCAGCCAGGACAGGATGAAAATAGAAAAGAAATTGCTAGAGGAAGGCAGCGAGAACGACAGGATGCATGTGATAGCCCACGAAAACGCCCATAGGATATGCTACAAGGAATATGGGGACGGTTCGCATGGCGAAAACTGGAGGGGCATAATGAGAGACCTTGACATAAGACCCGACAATGATTATTTCCTAAAGATGTATCAGCTGTAGCCTTTTGAACTTTATTTCTATCAGGACTAACAAATTAATTTCAGATACCAGATGCCCGTTTCAAGAGAATACCTAAGATATGTGGAAGCAGAGCTGCAAAAGGAAGAGAAGACATGGTTTGAGGTTGTATGCAACACATTCGGGAAGATTCCTTTGAGCATACCGGTCAGCAAGGAGACCGAGAAGAAGGTCAGGGAGCAACTGGAGTTCACTCAGACAAGAGTAACGGTCTCTAGCATATACGCCTCCGCTATAATGCTTGCTCTGATAATTATAGCCGCTTCCGTGCCGCTGTTCATCCTCCAGCAAGGCATGCTCGGCATGATGCTTGCGGCCTTCGGGCTGATGTTTGCCTACTACATGACAATCTACCCGTCCTTGAACCTGAAGAGCTACAGGATAAGGGCGACGTCCGACCTGGTTTTGTCGATATTGTACTTAGTCATATCGCTCAGGATAACACCTAGCCTGGAGAATGCCCTGCTTTTTTCTGCTTTCAACGTGCGCGGACCGGTCGGAAGAAGCCTGAAAAAGATTGTCTGGGACCTGGAGATAGGAAAGTTCGACAGCGCCGACCGTGCTATCGAGTTCTACGGCGACGCATGGAGGCAGGAGAACGAGGAGTTCGCGGAAGCCATAGACATCATAAGGACCGCCTCCCTCAAGGCCGAGGACGATAGGAACAAGATGTATGAGGAAGCAATAAGCATACTTCTCGAAAGGAACCAGGAAAGGATGAAAAGGTACACTGCAGAATTGACAATGCCTGTGACTCTTATAAACTATGTAGGAGTGATGCTGCCTGTCATGACCATAATACTTTTCCCGATAATGACCATCTTCCTTTCAGAATCTATAAAACCCACGCTTCTGGTGCTGATGTACAACATCGTTCTGCCCTTGGTGGTTTATTGGCTGATACAGCAGACTCTTAGCAAAAGGCCTTTCAGCTTCGCACCGATAGACATCTCAAAGCATCCTGACGCGCACAGGATAGGCTTCTACAAGATCAAGCTGTCCGGCAAGTATGTGGAGATTCCGCTGGTGGCGGTGGGTCCCGTGGCAGGAGCGTTGATTATGGTGCTTGGATTCATCATGATATTCACGAGCGCCGAACCCGTGTCGCTGGTCAAGATACTGGGCGGCTTGGTTGTCACCTGGGGTCTGGCCGTGCCTATAATGATATACTCCTACTTTTCCTACAAGAACAACATAAGGATAAAGAACGACATAAAGACCGCTGAGAACGAGTTCACCGAAGCCCTGTACGAGTTCGGCCTGATACTGAGCTCGGGCTATTCTGTCGAGACTTCCCTCGAGAAGCTGCTGAGCAAGATAAAGAACCTGAAGATAGCGAATCTTTTTTCGTACGCCCTGGACAGGATAAAGAAGTTCGGCATGACACTGGAGAGGGCTTTCTTTGACAGGGAGTTCGGGGTGGTGAAATACTATCCGTCGCAACTCATACAGAATGTCCTTAAGATACTGACAGAATCTCTGCACAAGGGCACAGAAACTACGGCCATGTCCATGATGGCCATATCCAGATATCTGAAGACTGTGACTCATGTGGAGGAGTACATGAAGGAACTTATGCAGGAATCCACCTCGGAGATGAGCTTCATGCTGACAATAATGGTGCCTGTGGCGTGCGCCATAACCATAGCATTGGCTGCCATCATGACACAGATAGTGTTCCAGCTGGCAAGTGTATTCGCCAACCTGACAGGCCTGTCGGAAAGCGTTCCTTTCTCAAGCCCCGGGATGCTGAACACGCTCGTGGACGTGAAGAACATAATACCCATAGAGTGGTTCGTATTGATAGTCGGCATCTACACAGTGGAGATAGTCTTCATCCTAGCGGAATACTTGTCGAAACTGCAGTACGGGGAGGACAAGATAGAAAAGTTCAAGCTCATAGCGGGCGGCCTGTTCAAGAGCATGCTGTTCATGACCATTATTACGGTCTTCGTATACTATGCGTTCAGCGGCCTTATCAACCTCACGGACTTGGCAGGCTAGCCGGAAACCTATATTTAAGCGCCCGCCGTAAAGTAAATTTAGGTGTCGAGTCTGGACTGGAAAAGATTTCTTGCAATACCCATTCTAATATTCCTTTACATGGTTTTTGTCGACAATCTCGTCTCGTCCAACATATCCGCCGGTTCTGCCGGCGAGGCAGGCGGCCAGGAGGGGGGTACTGTAAACGTGGGTGTGGGCCATTCCGTGGCCGTGTCTGTGACCAGGCCGTATATTTTCGGGCTCATAAGGCTGCCTGTCTATTCCAGCACGCTTGGCGACATAGGGATATACCACGAGATTTTCTTTTACTCGCTTATAGGGCTGACCGTGTTCCTTATATTGATGGATAGGCTTCCAATAGGCAGGAAGCTTAGGATCGAAAGGAGGATCAACATGACAAAATATGTGGTTAAAGCTGGAGTGAAGGTAGCATTCGACTGGAAAAAGCTGCTCAAGGCGGCCCTGCTGGGACTGGGCATCGGTATAGTGTCATTCATGCTGTCCGGCGACGGCGGACCGAGCGTTGCACTGGGCCTTCTGCTCATCTACCTGGAATTCAAGCTGAAATAATTTTATGAATAAGCTTAAATAGTAAAAAGACAAAATATTGATTAAAAACGGGGCAAGAAATAAATGAATTTCGTTACAGCATTCGATATAAAAGAATTGACCAAGTACATAGTACCGGCCGCGGTGACAGCAGCACTGTTGCTGGGGCTTTTCAATATCAGCAGTTTCACAGGAAACACAGTGGCTAACTCTCCTACTGTATCAGATGCGGCAACAATAAAGTACAATAACATGGTCTGCAAGACAGTGACTAGGGCAGACGGCACTGTAGAGGACTTGGGTTGCAGCCAGAACGTGTTCACAAGGACAGGAAAGAACATGACCAGGGACTTGCTGGGAGTCTATACTTCCCAAGCAGCAGTGAACGTGATAGCCATTGGCAACTGCACTTCCGGGACATGTGGAGCGGTTGATACAGAGACCACGCTATCCAGCGAACACTTAATTTGCGGCCTTCACAGGCAAACTGTAACATTCGGTGAAACACAAGTTTCGCCCGGCAACTGGACAAT
>CAYJRO010000017.1:0-9956 GCA_964372425.1 uncultured archaeon | reverse complement strand
GGGCAGTGACCGTGATATCCACGGATGTGTTCTCCGAGCCCTGCCCTACTGCTCCATTCCTGGTAAGGGTGGTTGTCAACGACAGCGGCATCTTCACATTCAACCACAAGGACGATGCTGTAACGGACCCGTCTGCCATACCCGACGCCCTATGGTCGTTCAACAAGAAGAACAATGCAGGAACACAGGCTTACAGATACGAGGACTGGCTGATTTTCACTGGAAACGGCAACGGCGTCAATCGGTGTGTATATGACAAACTGATAAGGATAGAGGAGAAGATGCTCCCCCACTGATGCTTTTTTGGTTAAAAAGCAAAATTACTTTCATGGGGGAACTGCTGAACCAATTCATTCTGCTGATAGCATTCGGAGTCGTAATGTTCATATCCAGCGAAATCGTGGTCAGGCAGGCCAGCAGGATTTCCAGGATTTTTGGCCTTAGCGGATTAGCGATAGGATTCCTTTTCCTATCCCTGATAGCAAACATGCCCGAACTGTCCGTGTTCCTGTCGTCTTTCACCAAAGGCCAGATAGACATATCTCTGGGCAATATTTTCGGCACTGTCATAGTAAACTCGACGTTTATCTTTGGCCTGATGGCTCTGGTTTTTTCCGTAAAGATAAGCAAAAGCAGCGTGAGGCACATATCTCCCCTGATTTTCGCCACGGCAGTGATACCTCTTCTGCTTGCCGCGCCCCTGCCGCGCCAGATATTGGGCATACTTCTCATAGGAACATTTTTCGGTTTCGTGATGAGCGTGATGAAAGGAAGAAAGAAAAAAAAGGACCCCGTCAAAATCATAAAGACAAAAAAACTGCCATCAATCGTATTACATGTAGCATTGGGGATATCTGGCATATTCATAAGCAGCTGGTTCATGGTGAGTGCGGCGTCGCGCATATCCGATCTAACTGGCATAGGAAGCACCATCATAGGCGCCACTATAGTATCAATAATGACATCGATGCCTGACATATTCCTGTCAATAATTGCCATAAGGAAAGGCTACTTCGGGATGGCGCTGGGAGAGATTTTCGGTTCCAATCTAACCGCTCTCAGCTTTGTCTTGGGGCTGGCGCTTATGTTCTCGTCTCCAAGCGGAGAAGCAGCGCTTTACCCTGTATTCACAGGCGTACTTCTCATGTCAGCCTTGCTTTTTTGGCTGTTTTCCGGCAGGGGGGTGGCCGGGGTGCCCGAAGGCATAATTATGCTGATCTTCTATGCCATTTTCGTCCTTACAGCTTTAGGCGTAGGCTTTAAGCTTTTCTAAGCCAAAATGATTTTACATGGTATTGGAACTCATAGTTTTAGCCTTGAACAATTTCGTAGAATCCTTGGTGCTTTTCATGCCAAAGATATTCAGCGCGCTTGTGATATCTCTCATAGGATGGCTGATCGGGACAGTGGTCGGAAAGGCCATAAAGACAATATCAAGACGATACAATGTGGACAAAAGGATATTCAGGAAAGAGCACCCCCCCATAAAGTTCAGCGACATACTGGCAATGGTTGCCATGTGGTCGATATTCCTGATATTCATACAGTCTGCGGTGGAGGTATTGGGCATAATTTCCCTGACAACAGTCTTGGGAGCCATACTGTCGTTTTTGGGCGGCGCCTTGGAAGGCATAGCGATCATTGTCGTCGGATACGTCTTGGCCAACTATGTCTCCGAGGCTATAAAGAAGAGCAAGATAATTTATTCTGATATAATGGCCGGTTTCATCTTTTTCATAATAGTTTATGTTTCTGTGGCCCTAGCGCTTCCGCTTGTGGGCATAAATCCCACACTGGTGAACAACATACTCCTCATACTGATAGGTTCTGTGGGTGTTGGCATGGCTATAGCGATCGGTTTTGGTATGAAAGATACTGTGGCACAGCTTAGCAAGAAATATGCCAAGAAATACTTGAAATGAGTCCAAATAATCATTAATGATGGAGATAGACGGAGCCATAGGATACGGCCAGGTTTTGAGGACTGCAGTATCTTTGTCTGCATTGACTCTGAAGGCTGTTAGAATATTCAACATAAGAAAAGACAGGCCGAAGCCCGGCCTCATGGCTCAGCATCTGGCAGGCGTGAGGACAGCAGGAGAGTTCTGCGACGCAGAAGTCAAAGGATTGGAGATAGGGTCTACGGAAGTGGAGTTTTCTCCCAGAAGGCATTCCTTCGGTTACAAGAGCATAGACATAGGCACGGCCGGCCAGATAAGTTTGCTGTTACAGACGATTACACCTCTTCTAGTTTTCGCCGACAAGGATGTGTCTTTGGAGATTGCGGGAGGCACTGCTGGGTTGGGTGCTCCTACAATGGACTATTTGAAGCATGTATTCTATCCTCTAGCATCCAGAATGGGTTTGAAAGAGCCGGAAATAGATGTCGCGAGACACGGCTTCTATCCGAGAGGCCGGGGCATGGTAAACGCAGTATTTCATCCGGCTGAAAAACTGCATTCTTTAAATTTGCTTGAAAGGGGTAGACTGAAGTATGTGAAAGGCTTGTCGGTGGCTGGTTCTCTGCCTATGCACGTCGCAGAGAGGCAGGCCAAATCTGCAAAAGACACGTTGAAAAACTATGGAGTCAGTGAAATCGAAATACAATCCGTAGCAACTGCTACAGCATCGCCTGGGACATGCCTGACTGTCTGGGCGTACTACGAAAACACGATAATCGGCTCGGATATCATAGGCAAGAAAGGCGTCCCTGCTGAAAGGGTGGGAAAGGAGTGCGCCGACGGCCTTATCGATTCTGTAGAGTCTGGTGCAGCGTTGGATAAATGGATGTCTGACCAGATGCTTGTATTTATGGCATTAGCCAGCGGCAAATCCGCCGTAAAGACAGAGCGATTCACGGATCATGTGAAGTCTAATATCATGATTATAGAAAGGATGTTGGACGTCAAGTTCGAATCAGACGAGGTCAGCAAGACCATAGAAGTCGAGGGTTGCGGGTTCGGAACATGATTTTTACAACATCACATTGCCGGTAGAACAATGTACCAAGTCTTTTAGACATGTTACGAACTGGCGGTCTTTAATAATTTTCCAGACAAATATATTATTATATGTCAGAGAATGAAACATTGAAAGTGGATTTCAATCAGGAAATCAGTTACACTGTACTGGGAAGACCATTTTCAGAATATTTAGAATCACTCATAACATACGACCCCAAGAATCACTTGATGGTGGTCGAACCTAAAGTAGAAAGCCAGTTCTTTGGCACTCTAGTATTTGTCTTGAATTTGAACGGGGAATTTCCAGCAGCTTGCGAATTGCACAAAAAACTGGTATCAGGATATTCGTTTAAGACTATGGAGGATTTTACAATAGCCAGATCGTATAATCCTCATAATTCTAACGGGTCTGTCTACAGGATTTTAGAAAGCGGACTGATGGCCGAGGACCCCATGCCTCTTGTCTTTATAAAGAAATTTCCCGGCGAAGATAATTTTGCCGGGGGCGTGGCAAAGCTTAAGGAAAACGGTATATTGGTACCCGAGAGCGGCATAGGCTTTCAAGTAAAGAAACTGGGGGGCAATAAACTGACCGAAGATGAAAAAATCAGGCTTCTAGACGGGGCTAACAAGATAACCGAGGATTTGAGAGCTTTCAGCGGCTATGTTAAAACTGTGGACTTGGGCCGCCTTGAAGAAGATTTGGAAAAATACGGCTTGGTGGAAAGGAAGGAGCATGCCAACCATTATCTGTACTTTTCTAGCGACGGAAGATACTGTTTAGAGGTTTTCCCAGACCTGAAAGTAAGCGATGTGAAAAGTTCTGGCGACGGCGTAAAACTCGAGCTGTTACGGACCACTCTCGGTTACGAATTAGTGGATACCAAGGAAAACTGGAAGCCCCTGATGATGAGAGGCACCGTGTCGTCAAAAAACGTTTCAAATATGTTGAGGAAAGATTTGACAGGACTTGTGTTAGACGGCCTGGATTTGCCAAGGTTGGATTACATAGCCTGATTTCTACTGCTTGGTGACTTGCAGTGTAAGCACACCGTTGTAAAATTCCTTGCGTTCCAAAGCGCTTCCCCTCACAGGTATCAGTTTGAAGTACAGCTTGTCGTCCACGAAAGCCCTGACCTCTATGCTGTGCTGAAGAAGCCTGATTTCCACGTCTTCCACCTTTTCCACGCCAGGCAACTCTATTGTTATTATCTGCTTGTTTCCAGTGTTCTTTATTTCAGTGTGAGGCTCCTCTGTTGTCTTGAACTCCCCGGCCTGTGCCGTGCCGCCGATTCGGTGCTCGTGCGGTACATGCCTTACAGCATGTCTGTGGACCATTGCTTCAGGCGTTTTATTGTACTGCCCGTAAGTCTTGACATCTACCTTCGGCTTGACTCCTGTGCCAGATGTTATAGTTATGCTTATGCCGCCGCCAGGCACCCTGAAATTCATCCTAGGCATTTTGTTCATGTTTTTCGGAAATTTCTTGTCCATATCACTTAACTCACTGTTCATTTCACGAAACATCTTGCCAAAGACACTGAACAGGTCGCCGCGTCCAGATACATCCGAACCGCTAATATTTATTCCGCAGTTTGGGCAGTACCTGTGCTTTTCTACCAACTTTTCTCCACAGTTTCTGCACCTTTTCCTCTCAAACATGCAAGTCACTCTAATATAATTTTCTTTTTGCTTAATAAAAACATAGCTAGCCGCAAATAATTTATAAATTAATCGGGACAAACCAACTGAACTATATTATGGTGCTGATATTTTTACTTGGCCTGCTGGATGTCGCAGCCGGAGTGCTTATATTAATTGCTGACAGCGTTTTCCTGCCGTCCATAGCCAGATATGTGGGTATAGCTGTCTTGCTGAAGGGCATATGGTCTTTGCTGGTAAGCAGGAGGTCTTTCTGATGATTCCCTTTATACTGGGGATTTTGGATTTGTTGGCCGGTGCGATAATCTTGTTCTCGCGTGCCGGCACGACATTTACAGTGGTAGGATCGGCCATGGTGATAAAAGGACTCTACAGTCTGGCCGCTGATGTGACGTTCCTGTTTCACGGCGGCGAGTAAAGAACGTTTAAGTACACCTTTTAGCATAAGATTAGTGTGAGTGGATGGTAAGCATCATCGATGACGGAATAACCTATGACGATGTTTTGCTGGTTCCTAAAAAGACTTCCATATCCTCAAGGAAAGATGTTAATACAAAGACCAGGCTTTCCAAGAGAATAGAGCTTAACATACCTATTGTCGCTGCAAACATGGACACTGTCACCGAGTCGGCGATGGCCATAGCCATGGCAAAGGAAGGCGGTATCGGCATCATACACAGATTCATGAATATAGAGAACCAGGTGGAGGAGGTTCTGAAGGTGAAGAGGTCTGAGAGCCTTATAATAGACAAGCCATACACGCTGGCCCCTGGCAAGACGCTCAAGGATGCAAAAGATTTCATGGACAAGAACAGGGTTTCCGGCCTTCTGATAGTGGATGACTACAGCAAGCTAGTTGGAATACTCACTTCAAGGGACATGATTTTCGAGACTGACTTTGGCAGAAAGGTATCGGACGTCATGACAAAGGACGTGATTTCCGGCAAGGTCGGCATCAGCTTGGACGAGGCAAAAAATATTTTGAAAAAAAACAAGATCGAGAAGCTGCCTATAGTAGACGACGGCGGTATCGTGAAAGGACTTATAACATCGAAGGACATGGTGAAGCTCAGCCAGCTGACAAAGGTCGCCAAGGACAAAAGGGGCAGGCTGCTGGTGGGGGCTGCTGTGGGTGTCAAGCACGGGTTCCTGGAAAGGGCGGACGCCCTGCTGGATGCTGGGGCGGACATGATTGTTGTAGACATAGCTCACGGACATTCGGACTTGGCTATCAACGCCATCAAAGCTTTGAAGAAGGAGTTCGGCGATGTTGAAGTGATGGCAGGGAATGTTGCGACTGCGGACGGGACAGAGGACCTGATTTCTGCTGGTGCCGATTCGGTAAAAACAGGAATCGGCCCGGGAAGCAACTGTAGTACAAGGATAGTCGCCGGATCAGGCGTGCCACAGCTGACTGCTGTCATACAGTGTGTGGAAGCCGCAGGCAAATATGACATACCTATTGTAGCCGACGGCGGTGTGAGGTATTCAGGCGATTTGGTAAAAGCATTGGCGGCAGGGGCAGTTACGTTCATGATAGGAGGACTTTTGGCAGGCACGGAAGAGGCTCCGGGCGTGACGGTCATGAGGAACGGAAGGAAGTACAAGGTCTGCAGGGGGATGGCTTCTGTCGGAGCCAGCATCGAGAAGCAGATAAAGGACGGCAGGGGATTCGACAAGGAGGATTATACGGAATACGTCGCCGAGGGCGTGGAGTCGTTCGTCCCGTTCAAAGGCAAGGTATCTGAAGTTATCAATCAGCTGGTGGGCGGCCTGAAATCAGGAATGAGCTACAGCGGCGCCATCAGTCTGGACGAGCTCAAGAAGAAAGCCACTTTCATAAAAATTTCCCACGCGTCCTTCAAGGAGAGCCTGCCGCATGACGTGGAGACCATAAGTTAAGGTTCTGAAAGCGCCACTAATAATTATAGTGTTTGTCATGGAATTGGAGAAGTTCGCAGACGATATCGGCCCGGAGAAGATAATCGAAATCTACAGTCCTAAAGTGGGATTGAATGCAGTAGTGGTTTTGGACAACTTGAAAAGAGGGCCCGCCAAAGGCGGCATCAGGATGACCCCCACCGTGAATGTGGAGGAAGTCTTCAGGCTCGCCAGGACAATGACATTCAAGACAGCTTTCTTCGAGCTGCCTTTCGGCGGCGGGAAGTCAGGAATAATCTTCGACCCCAAAAAATATCCTATAGGAAAGAAGCAGGAGATGATGATGGAATTCGGAAGACAGCTCAGGTACATAGCTCCCAAGATGTATATAGCCGCGCCTGACGTGAACACAGGCGAGGAGGAGATGAGATGGTTCGTCCAGGGCAACGGTTCGCTCAGGTCGTGCACAGGCAAGCCGAAGGAACTGGGGGGATTGCCGCACGAGCTTGGATCCACAGGATTCGGAGTCGCGCATGCCGCACTTGTGGCTGTAAATCATCTTGGCATGGATGCGAACAAAACGACAGTTGCTATAGAGGGATTCGGCAACGTAGGCTCTTTTGCCGCGAAGTTCTTGTCGCAGTTTGGAATGAAAATCGTAGCTGTGAGCGACAGCAGGGGCTGCATTTACAACAAGGAAGGTCTGAACCCCGAAGAGTTGTTGAAAGTGAAGCAGGTGACAGGAAGTGTGGTTAATCACAAGACAGGAGAGGTTTTACCCAACAGGCAAATATTCGAACTTCCCGCGGATGTGTTGATACCTGCAGCATTGCCTGATGTTATCAACAGGGATAATGTAGATAAGGTGAAGGCTAAGGTTGTGGTGGAAGGCGCTAACATACCCATGGTGCCCGAGACGGAGGACATCCTTCATAAAAGGGGCGTGCTGGTGGTTCCGGATTTTGTCGCCAACGGCGGCGGCGTCATATCAAGCTACGACGAGTACAGGAAGAACGGCGAGGACAGCATGTTCAGGCTTGTCGAGAGGAAGATAAAGAAGAACACGAAGCTTGTCCTGACCAGGGCGGGGAAGGAGAACTGCAAGCCCAGGGACATGGCGATGAAGATAGCTATGGAAAGGCTCGAATAAGCCTAATTATTAATAAATTAAAACAACAGATATAGTATTATGCGCATGGTCATCGTGAGCTGGTTGTCCATATTTGCAATATCGTTCTTTTCACTTCTCTTGCTGTCAAATCTGTCGCTGGCCCAGCAAAGTTTGCAGTGCATAGACGTCGGCTCTGACCCGGACTGGGAAAGAACCACCACATCCATATACAACCTCACAGGCAATGTCGGCATAGGGACGGCTGCTCCTTCGGAGAAGCTGGACGTGAGCGGGGCAGTAAAGCTTGGGACGACTTCTACAAACAACGCTGGCACTATAAGGTGGACTGGGACTGACTTTCAAGGTTACAATGGTACGGCATGGGTGTCATTGGCGGGCGGCGCTGGTTCAGGCAGTGTGGGAGGCTTGGGCACAGCAAACTATGTAGCAAAGTGGACCGGCTCCACCACTATAGGCAACTCGCAAATATTCGACACAGGAACGCTTGTCGGAATCGGCACTGCTAGTCCTAGAGAAAGACTGGATGTCGGCACAGGATTTGTCCGCGGGCAGCAGATTAGGTGGGACTTTGACGACGGCAACCTTGCAGGAATCCTTGATGCCGATGCTAACTCTTTGGGCAACACTTACATACTCACAAACGCCGGACAGAACTTCATCATCTATACCAGGAATGGGGCCAACACAGCCAATCTGGACAGAATACTGGTGCAGAACCAGGTGGATGCGGCGAACGTCATTTTTAACAACATCGCTAACGTGGGAATCGGGACTGTCACGCCGGGCTACAGGCTTGATGTTTCAGGTGACGTGAACATAGGCGGAGCCAATGTATACAGGAGGGGCGGGACAGCAGGAACGAGCATATCATGCCCTGTCGGACAGGTGGTTAAAGGCGCTACTGTGAGCGGAGGCATCATCACAGGAGGGGTTTGCGCGATAGACGACACTGGATCCGGAGGCATGACAAGCTTCGACGTCGCCAACACTATAGACGACACTCAGTTCACAATCACAGGCGGATTGGACAAGCTGCAGTTCGATGCAGGTACAGGAGTCTCCGTAGCTTTTGACAACATTAACAGCAGGGTCACTTATACCAACATCGGGGACACGACACCTGACACCATAGCGGATGATGGTGTTATATCCGACGCCGAGGCTAGCAACACACTCACGATAGATTCCACCGGCAACGTTATTTGGTCTGCATTGTCGTCATATCCCATAGGATGCGGGGTCGGGAGCGCAGTCCAGGTAATCGGCGACACACTGACATGCATAAGCGTTGGCGGGGGCGGCGGAACGCCTGGCGGCGCTAATGGTGCAGTACAGTTCAACAGTGCCGGTACATTCGGAGGGGACACAGCTAACTTCTTCTGGGACGACACCTTGGACAGGCTCGGCATAGGGACGGGTGCTCCTTCTGCAGCACTGCATGTGGCGGGAGGCGCGAGGGTAACCGGGTTGGTAAATTGCGACACCATTGACACTGATGCTTCAGGTAATCTTCTTTGTGGTTTTGATGCTACTGGCGGCGGTACTGGAGTGACTTCAATCAGCCAGGGGACGGGCATAACCCTTTCTCCAAATCCCATAACGACAACTGGCACGATAAGCCTGACTGTGCCGGTGGCTTTGTCAAACGGCGGTACGGGCGCCACTACTGCGGCGGCGGCAAGGATCAATCTTGCGGCTTCGGGTACAGGAGCGTGCCCCGGCGGGCAGTTTGTTACAGCAACTACTACAGGTGCTCCAACGTGCTTGGCTCCTCCTGGCGGAGGAGTGGGAGGGAGCGGTACTGTCAATTATCTGTCCAAATGGACGGCTGGGACAACACTGGGCAATTCTCAAGTATTTGACAATGGGGTAAACGTCGGCATAGGGACGGCTGCTCCTGCCTACAAACTGGATGTTGCTGGAACAGCAAGGGTTAAGTCGGACACGTTCTCTGGAGACGCGCTTATAGTTGGTAATGATGCAAAGTTGGTAGATGTTGATGTGGCAAACACTTTGGGCGTCTATGGCATTGCAAATCCAGCTGTTGCTACGATAAGGCTTGGTAGTGGTGGTGCAACTGTATCTGGAAGCGGTGTAAATATAGGCATAGGGACGACGAGCCCACAAAATGCACTTGATGTTCAGGGAAACAGGGTTGCCAGCGTCGGTTGGTCAATAGGAAGCCAGGGCTGGAACATTGAAGGCAATTTAGCTTCAGTTGCTACATTACGATTTGATTCTGACAGTGCAAGACTCTATGCAGGTGGAACAGGAGGAGTGGGAACGGTTTTTACGGTTCTTGAGGGTGGCAATGTCGG
>CAYJRO010000016.1:8236-9962 GCA_964372425.1 uncultured archaeon | reverse complement strand
CCAATGCATTCCACAAACTGGAAGCTGTTATCTGGGCCTATGGACAAAGTATATAACTCGGGCACGGCGCCGCACGGTATATTTACACCTGAAATGCCTTTGGCAATACGCCTGTTTTTAATCGACCCCTCGTAGTTCTTCGCTATGGTCCTGGGATCCGAAGGATGGGGAGAGCTGTCGGACGCCCTGAAATTGTTGGAAAATATGAGACCCACCCTATAGGGCACGCTTGTCATGAATGAGTTGTATATCCTGTCCGAGATATAGTCTGGTATTATCCTGAATGTGGTCGGGTCGCCCACAGTCTTTATGTCACTTTTTTCCACGGGATCGAGGCCAGGTATGGAAGAGGAATCCGTGTTCGTCGAGACTTTCCTGTAGTCCTTAGGAGCCATTCCTGTCATACTGAGAGTTCTGCCGCGGGCAACACCGTCGATATCCGTAGTCAGGATAAACAGGTAGTCTAATTTTTTGCCGTTAGAAGAATTCTTCCCTTTCATTAAATCACTTGCACACTTTTAATAAATTATATTAAATGTAACACCTTATATTTATATTTAACTTTGAACAATATTTGATTACAAGTGAAATAATTATGACAAATGTATCAATAGACGAGAAATCGAGGCAGATTTTGAAGCACTTGTTGGAAAATTCAAGGCTATCGCTCAGAGACATAGCTAAGAAGACGGGGTTCTCCATAGGCACTGTCCTCAACAGGACGAGGGAGCTTAAGAAGAGAGGCGTGATAAAAGAATACTCTGCGGTTCTGGATCATGAGAAGCTTGGATACGAACTTACTGTGGTGACAGAGATAACAGTGTCCAAAGGTAAGCTTCTGGAAGTCGAGAAGGAGATATCGAGGATGCCAGGCGTATGTGCTGTGTATGATGTCACCGGGGAAAGCGATGCGATTGTCGTCGCCAAGTTCAAGAGCAGGGAGGAGCTCAGCAGGTTCACCAAGCACATGCTCTCAGTGCAGTTTGTCGAAAGGACCAACACACACGTGGTGCTGACCACCGTGAAGGAAGACTTTAGATTAATTTAGAGAATAAGCGCCCACAAGGGGATTTGAACCCCTGTTTCTTAACCAACCAGATTTCCTGGTCAGTTCTTAAGCGTTCTGTAAACCTTTGACAGGCTTACATCCTAGGCCACTAGACGATGTGGGCATGTCAACAAAATAATTATTGGTAATCTGTATTTATCTTTTAATCATCTACTCTTTATTGTGAAAGCATGACAATCTTGGACGATTCGTTTTATAGAGAGTGCATACAGCTAGCCACAAATTCCAAAAGCAAGAAGATGAGATTCGGCAGCATTGTTGTCAAAGACGGTGAAATCATAGGAAGAGGATGGAACAGGAGACCTGTTGGAGGGCCTATAAGCATGGGTTATGCGAACCATGCCGAGGCAGAATCAATCAACGATGTTCTGAACAACGGCAGAAAAACAGATGGCTCGCAGTTGCTTGTAGCAGGATACTTCGCAGAGGACGGCAGCCTTTACATGCCAAGGAAGCTTTGCTATACCTGCAGGGCGTGTCCAGATTATTTTGAGAAGTATGAGATAAGCGAAGTGCTGGTTCCTTTGGTGTCTGGGTGGGGCAGGCTTAGTGTGGAGGAGGCTGGGAAGAGCGCGAGAAGCTCCAGTATAAGCTCTTATGCCAGGAGGATTTCTGTCGGCAGGAGCGGTTTAAAAGTGGATAATGTGCTGAGTTAGA
>CAYJRO010000016.1:0-8226 GCA_964372425.1 uncultured archaeon | reverse complement strand
GATTTTCATCTTGTCCTTGACTTTCAAGTATCTTATTATGCCATCAGCAGTCACGCCTTCTTTGAGTCTCAGATAAATAGGTAGGTTGGGAAGGTGGTCTGCGTGAAGCTGCTCGTTGACAGACCTGGCGGTCAGGAATTGGTTGATTTCTTTCAAGCACCTGTGGACTGTGTAAGAATGTAGTTTTAGATGTCTGGCTATTTCGCTCAGGTGAGTTTCAGGGTTGTTTTCTATGAACTTAGCTATCATAAATATATTTCTCAGCGTCTTTGCAGCAAGTTTGCCCCTTTTCATAATAGTATTATTGTATGCGCCCCAAATAAGCTTTCCACGAATGTTTTATATGCATATTTGAAACCATTATAAGCTCTAATAAATAAAAAAAGGCAACAAAAAACCATGGAATAGCTAAAACCATATAAATTTACTCTAAACGCTAAACAAAGCCTAAAATTGCCTTATTTTACCCGATTTTACTGATTTGGTGTGTTCGTAGCGCTTTGCTCATTTGAATCAGTTGTTGAATCAACCAGCTTTACCCAGCCGTGTTTCCTAATCTTGAATCTTTTAACCCTTTTGTCCCTTCTAGCCAGTATGGACAGTATGCCCCTTAGTCCGGATTCAGTAAGTTCCGCTTTGGCTGCAAGATCGGTGTAGCTCATCTCATTGGATTCTTTGAGTATCTGGATTATCTTTTCGGAGGTCTCGTTTATGCCGCTCCTTATCTTTTCTATCTGCTGATTGATTTGCGATTTAATCGTTAAAGGAAGGCCCAATGACTGGTTTGCTATGCTGTTCAGGTTGTTTTGGAGGCTGTTGAGTGTGGTTAGCATGGATTTGAGAAGCTCTATTTTAGGCGCTTCCTGGGCCAGATACCAGTCTTTGGTGACCATTTGGGTTTCTATTCGGATCAAGGATGATTCTATTTCCCTTAAGGCCCGCCCAGTATAGCCGGCAGCTACCCCCAGACTCAGTGAATCTTTGTCTATTTCTAGGGATTTTTGAGGGGCGATTTGCTCTAAATTTTGTAGATTTTCTGATTCAAGCGCTTCTAGCGATTCAGAGCGCTTAGAGCGCTTTAAAGCACTTCTAATCAGTTGAAGTAGTCCCATGATTATATTATAGCGTTTCTAGTATATAAATCTTTGCTCTCACGAACTCCTATTTCTCACTTCTTCACTATAGTATCTAACTCTCACTTTACTTTTAGATTCACACATTTATTTACAAATTTACAGAGTTCTAGCAGGACATTTTTACTCTAACTCTCACTTTGCCTTCAGAAAGATCAAAATACTCTGGTCGAATCCTTTATATTAGTTTTCGTATAATTTTTATAATTTAGAGTAAATATGAAATAATTTTTATATTAGATATTTTATAAAATATATTTTAAATAATATAATTACTGAAAAACTCACTTTCGCCAGAAAGATATACTCACAAAAGTATATTTTTAAACATATAAAAGTATTTAAATGGTGGTATATATATAACAATAATGCCGGAATATGTGCTGCTTTTTGATATTCCTAGGCAAGAATCTGTGCTAAGGGTAAGAGTAAACAGGGCCCTGAAACTGGTCGATGCGAAGATGGTGCAGAGGTCTATCTGGAAATGCGGCAGCCTGGATGATCTGAAAGGCATAGCAAACTTCATCCGGGAGCATGGCGGCAAGGCCCAGATAGTCGAGTGGAATAAGGTTTACTAAATTATACTCACATTTATATATTTTCTACAATAGAAATGTTTAAATATAACATGATATACGTATATCATTATGGACGGTCATTACTTCATTCTGTTCGACATCCCTCGAGAAGAGGCCTATTTCAGGGTAAAAATACACCGCCTGCTGGCCAAACTGGGTGCCGAGATGGTGCAGCACAGCACATGGAAGTCGGCCAGGCTCGATGATCTGGTCAGGATAGCCGGCTTGATAAAAAACATAGGCGGAAAAGCCAGGATAATGGAAGAAAAACTGGTTTTCGAGTGAATGTACTCACAGATATATATAATGAAACATATAAGTTGTTTATAAATCGGGAAAACAATAGTAATTTGGACGTTTTTGATGGATTGGGCTGACGCTGCTTATAGGATAGACCGAAGGCTTGACCAGCTTTCCGACGTACTTTACATGCCGCTTCTCTACCTGCTGATACCTCTGCCGGCCGTGGCTGTCGCTGTATATGCCGGTGGGCGCCTTCTGGACAGGCTGGAGTCGAAAAGGATGGAAGGGAGCAATTCTACTCACTAAAATATATAACGAAACATATAAATGTAAGATATTTAAAGATTAGTTTTCATTATTTAAGTGATTATTATGGTCAAATTCAAAGACGTTGTGAATACAGGTGTTGTTGCAGCCATGTCTGCGGGAGCCACAACAAGTAGCTATCTTCTTCGCGAGGATATTTTAGAATCTCTCGTATACGGTTGGTTGACAGCTGCGATTGTGCTAGGATTTTACGGAGTGTTATATGGTTTGAAAAGGCGCAACGAGAGAAAAATAAAAGACTTGGAAAACCTAGGCTACGGGCTTACAGGACAAAGGCTTTGAATACCACATTTAGGTCGGATTTGAGCCAAAAACAGAGAAATTTGGATATTTTATTGGGTACTGGCTGAGTAAGCCACTATACAAAAATATATGCTGATATATCTCAATGTATTTTATGGATATTACAACAATTAGGATTCACAAAGAGACGAAAAGCTTGCTCGACGGTGTAAAGGAACATAACAGGGAAACTTACGAGGATATCATTAAAAGATTGGTGGAGCTTTACAAGAAAAATGCGACCAAGCAATAGGATCGATTAGTCAAGCAGATAATCCAACAAGCAAAACAACATTGGCTGGGCAGCACATGGAAAACGTGCAATTGTTTCAATAGGTCGAAAATGACTCGCTCAATGAGCGGGTTTTTATCCTATTTTTTATCTTCTGATTTTTTGTCTGGCAAATGTGTTTTCACGACCTTGCCGCTCACTATCTTCGGCGTGCCGTGCCTGTTGAGTTTTATCTTGTATGCTCCGTTCATCATCACCAATTTTAGGTGGCCGACCTCCCAGTGAGGATAATCATGGCATTCGTCTGCTGGGTGTTGAACCAGTCCTGAAAAACATCCCCGCTCATATGTAACAGGTCTTTCTTCAGCATCACCTATGCTTTTCCACAGCGACTTGCAGCCCTCGCAGCTGTAGGATGATTTTTGGCTTTCGTACACATACCACGGATAAATTGGATTCCATTCAGGCTTCCCATTAGAATTGTAAATATCAGTTCTGTCCACATGTTTTTCAAAATCCTTATACCTAACAGGCATCTGTGATACGCCAATCCCGCCGGCCCTCACAGCCTCGCGCCTTGCAGCACGGCCTGTGCGACAATCGGCTTCTTTTTTCATCCAACCACCTGAAAATAATGTACAAGCTAATCTTTTTAAACCTTACTCGTATTCGCTCAGCGCGCGGTCATCCATAAATCTTGTCATGGTGGTCGTAATCTTCCAGAATAACCGTTTCCCTTTTCTCATCTATAGAGTAAACCAGGACGAAGCTCTTGTCTATGTGCACCCTTCTGAGGCCTTTCAAAACATTGCTCAGCGGCTTGAATCTGTCGGGGTTTCCACGTATCTGCAAGACCTTCCTATTTATTATCTCAAGCTGCTTTCGGCCTTTCTTACCCATCTTGTGAAATTTCTCTTTAAGCGCGCCCCTGATCTCAAGGTTGTACATTCATTTCAACCCGAACTCTTTGGCAAAGTCTTTTACCTTATGGGTCTTCTCTTTCTGAATCCTCTTCAGTTCCCTGATGTATTCCGGCCTTACTCTGGGCTCGAAAACCATCTCCTCGTACTCTTTCGCCATAACGTTTATGGCCTGCGACTTGTCCTTCAGTCCGTGCTGCGCCTTGACTATGTTTATCACCCTGTTAGTCTCCTCGTCTATGTCTATCAACGCCTTTACCATATTAACACCGTATTAATATTATATTAACATGCTTATAAATGCTGCACGATGACCCAAATAACAGTGGGCTCGCTTGCATGCAATTACTGTTGACAGCAAAGAAGCAGATGATTTTCACGCCCCAATTATAACAATGGTTAAACGCAACCAAAATTATATATTTATATAACAATGGTTAAATGTTATTTATGGCGACACTTCCGCTGGAAAAGCGGCTGAAGAAAAAGGTGCACAGGACAACGGCGAAGTCGCAGGATCTGCTAGCCGATGCCATATACGACCACTTTCCAAACGCGGTCATCCACGGCGGAACGGCCATATGGCGCTGCTGCGGCGGAAGCAGGTTCTCGGAAGACATAGACGTCTATCTGCCGACGAAGTTCAAGGAGTCCGAAGAGACTGGAAGATTTGTCAGCAGCCTTAAACAGCTGGGATTCGAAGTCGTGAAGTTCAAGGAGACAAGCAACTCAATATATTCCAAGTTTTCCCATTCGGGCGCCATAGTCCGTTTCGAAGCGGTCTTCAAAAACATGAGGGGATTCATTTCCAGGCCGTTCGAGCTTTCCGACGGCACTTTCATCACAGTCTATACACTTTCCGTTGAAGATCTTGTCGGGGAGAAGGTGGCCGCATACAGAGGAAGAAGGAAGGTAAGGGACTTGTACGACATATACTTCCTGCTCAATCTCGTCCAGGACAAGAAAGGAGTCTCGGATGCGCTGGAATCTTTGCTGAAGGGCTTTAAACCCCCGGCAGATGCGGGCGAGCTGAAGGCTTTGATAATTTCCGGCGCCGTTCCCAGAGTCGAGGATATGCTTGAAGAGGTGAGAAGATGGGCAAAATAAAGCATCTGGACGCGGCAAGAAAGCTTTTCCAAAAGAGCCCGGTGGTCACAAGCAGGGATCTGAGGCTCATAGTGCGCGACGGCAGCTACGCCCGCCTCATGGTAAGCAACATGATAAAAAGGGGGGAGGTGAGGAAACTGGCCAAGGGGGTCTACACAATCCATGACGACCCTGTCCTGGCTGTCTTTTGCTTCAAGCCGGCATACATAGGCCTGGAGGAGGCGCTGAGCATCCACGGAATGTGGGAGCAGGAGACAAACACGGTCATAGTGACTTCCAGCAAGGCGCGGACAGGCGTCAGGAATGTCATGGGGCAGAACGTAGTGGTCCACAGGATAGCCCCCAGATACCTCTTCGGCTTCGATCTGGCAAAGTACGGCGACTTCTATGTTCCGGTGTCTGACATAGAGAAGACGCTCATAGACGCCGCATATTTCGGCCTGAAGCTTGACAGGGAGGTATTCGTGAACATGAGACGGGCTCTGGACATGGGCAGACTGAAGGCCTATCTCAAGCCTTACCACAAATCGGTAAAAAGAAGGGTAGATAGGGCATTGGCTCATCAAGTGCCAGTATAAGCAGGGATCGTTCAGTGTGCGGCAATTCAGCAGTTGAACCTTCTCTCGTATTCTTTGTGGGGCAGCCATTCCAAGATTATTGAAACGACCTCAATCTTCCTGCCGTCCGATCTTTTTATGAAAGCGTTTTTCATCCAACCACTAAAACAGCTTTCTCAGCCCCAGGACATCCGTGAAAACAACATTGCATCCGTCAACCCTTACGTTGCCCCCATTTCCCCTGTATGTCACAACTGCTGCAGTTTTCGGCTCGTAGTTTTCAATGAACGACCTCAGGCTTCTACCCACCTTCTCCGGTTCGGCGTCCAGTTTCGCCTCTACGGGAACTATGGAATCCCCGTTTTCCACCACGAAATCAACTTCTGCTCCAGTCTTGGATTTCCAATATTTCGGCGCAAACCCCGTCTTTATCAGCTCCGAAGCCACATAATTTTCAAAAAGATTTCCGGCGGGCTCGGTGCCGAACGATCTCGCAACGGCATTTCTCAGTCCAGTGTCTATGAAATACGCCTTGGGCTGCTTTGTTATCTCCTTGGCCTTGTTGGTGTGGAACGGCTGTATCCTGGTTATCAGGTAGCTTTTCTCCATCGCATCCAGATATTTTTTGATTGTCTGGAAGGAAAGCTTCATTGCAGCCGCCGCCTTTTCGTAGGACAGAAAGTTCCCTATGTTCACAGAGAGGTATTTGGAAAACTCCTCCAGGCTTCTGACATCATCTATCGAAAAGGTCTGTGCCATGTCCTTGAGGACCATGGTGTCATAAAGGTCCTTGAGTATCACCTTCTTCATTTCCGTGTCGGATGTCGTCACCACTTTCGGATATCCGCCGTATGTCATGTGCTCCCACACGCTTCTTTCAACAATCTGTTGTGCCACTTCCTTCTGCCCAATCGATGCCAAAAACTCCTGCAGAGAGAACGGATAGAGCCTGATTATGGACACCCTGCCCACGAGATAGGAAAGCACGTTCTTGCCGAGTATGATTTCCGAGGACGACGTTATCCACATCTTCCTTCCCGTGTCTGCCAGGTACTTCAGGTTCCTTCCGGCGTCCTTGCAGTATTGCACCTCGTCCAGCACGGTCATGTCGCGGCCTTCCATGTACTGCCTCTCGAATTTTTTCACATCCTCTTCAAAGAGGTTTCTCGCATCCGGGTCGTCAAGGAGCACATAGGCGGCGTTGGACTGTTTCATATGCTCTTTCAGGAAGGTCGTCTTCCCGGCCTGCCTCGGGCCGACCACGGCTACGATTTTGTAATCCTTGCTTACCATGCCGAATTTGCCTGAGATTTCTCTTTCTACGTACATGATTAACTTTTAGCGCTCCAAGCATATAAATCTTACTAAAGTTAAACTACAGATTAATTTTAGTATGGCTAAAGTTAAACCGTGTGTTAATAAAAGTCATAAATAGCAGCTGCAAATCAACATCAATGTATCGGCTCAGTAGACCAGTGTATGATCATGCTCACCGAGCCAATTACGATAAAAAAAGTTAAATTTATTACATAGACGATAATAGATTTTTTACTCTCCCCTTTATGTTATCAAAAACTGTTGTTAATTTTAGTTTTGCCTCATTAGTCAAAAGAGCAGTGTGCATTATGGCGTCTCTAATTGGCCTATATTGTTTAGCATCGTTTGGTAGAGCGCCTCCTCTATCAACCAAATTTGAAAGACTTGCCATATCTAGATAGGTCAAGTCAATCCTGTTCCTTCTAAGTTCGATATTTATATTGCCAGTGTTTTTATTGCGTGCTTCTCTAGATTTCATTCCTTGAATATCTCTCCGTGCTTCATCGGACAAAGGAAGACTTCTGTCCTGAATATATTTCCTGATCAGGTTTTCAGAAATAAAACATTCTGCATATGATGGAAAATTAAAACCCGCATCGTCACCCAAATCTGTAACCCATTTATCAATTTTCTCCTTTTTTTCTGGATGTTCAGGATCCTTTTGTATATCATATTCCTCCGAAACGACATTGAATAATTCCCCAGCTTTTCTCTCCTTTTTTGCAATACTTTCATTTTCTGGATCGCCGTCTTTATGGTGCTTTCTTCTCCAAGCATCCCAGTCACCAAGAATTGTTCCTATGATTTTCTTCAAACTTTCTAAAAACTCGCCATATTTTTCATCATCAGCTACTATACCCTCTCGACTAGTGGCAAATCTGTCTTCATCATCATCTAATTCATCAAAATGAATCTGTCCATATAGATAACTTTCAACCACTCTGGCTGTCGGTATATGTTTTAAAATATTTCTTTCTCGTAGTCTGCCATTAACAAATAGATCAACACCAACCCTCTCATCGGTATCAGCTATTTTGAGATCTTTGGGAAAACGAACTGAAGCTATAAACCCCCTCACATTACCTTTAATCCCCTCTATTTCTAGCAGTTTTCCAGGTTCTAGAAGGTTTATTCCAACTTTGAGTTTTTTCTTAATATACGGATCATCAAGGCCATTGATCTTCCACAAAAATTCTGTCTTATCAGACAAATTCTTGATGTCATCAAGACCTATTTTTTGGCTGTCAAGAAAAATGTTGAAAGATTTGTCTAAAAGGGAAAATCTGAAATATAGTGCTATTATTTTTCTTAAATGGCCTAAACTGTTTTTTATTCCATCTTTCATGCCATCGAAATAAACGATTGTGCCATTCTTATGATCCTTCGTATATTGACTGAAAATATCAGGATTAAATTTTTCAAGAGGATACTCTTGCGGTGTCAGATCATTAGTTATTGCAACATCTAAATTCGAATTGTCAATTGTGCCCCCTATATAATTACCGTCTTTTACCTTCGATATGATAGTGA
>CAYJRO010000015.1:1399-10521 GCA_964372425.1 uncultured archaeon | reverse complement strand
ATAAGAACCCTTCTCTGCCCCGGCACACCCTCGTCGTCATATTTGTAAAAGCCGTAGCTGTTTTCAGTTGTGGGGTCGTCGACAACAGTCACCATATCGCTTCCTATCCTTGTGCCAATCATCTCCGGCAGAAGATAAGTCTCGCCTGCCTGAGCAGCTTCCCTACCAAGCATCCTGTCTGCTTCTCCCGGATGACCGCAGGATTCATGCATCGCTATGCCGACCAGTTCCGGGCTCAAAAGCACGTCCCTGACTTCCTTGCTGGCCGGCTTGGCCCCCTTCAATATCTTGGTAAGCATCTTCGCCTCGTCCACTATCCTGCTTTCAATGTCCCATTTTTTAATCAATTCCCATCCGCCGCTCTCACCAAAAGGATAGTATCTCTGCTCGCTGTCCTTGCCGTTTATGGCGATGAGGCTGTAGAAAATGAAAAGCTGTGGCATCCTGCTGGTTATTTCCGCATCTTCGCTGTTCAAATAGTGCTTTTCTGTTATGTCTGTTATCAGCTGGAAGACCCTGGAAGGCAGCTGCTTCTTCAGGGGCGACAGTTTCTTTTCTATGCCTATCAAAAATTTCATTTTCTCCTCCGGGCTCACATCCTCCAGTTTGGACTTCTCCTTCACTTCCCACTTGTCCTTGTATATTTTCTCTACGGACAGGCCTACCGGATTCTTTATCTTTCCTGAGGACACGCGCGCCATTTTTATTGCCTGAAGGATGCGGTCTTTCACAATGTTCTTTTCGAACTTGTTTATTGCAACAAAGGATAGGCCGCCCTTCACCATGACTCTAACTCCGATGCCGTCGCTGGAAGAAAGCACGGCGCTTTCTGGGATGCCGTTCTTCAGCATGTATTCCTCCTCGTCGCTGCTCACCAGCCTGACTTCTGAATAGTCCGCCCCCTTCTTGGATGCAAAGTCGACGCAGAATTTGGCAATGTCCTTGTGGTGCTCTATGAGCATAGAATAAGATTTGTCAAAATTTTCTATTAAATGTTTTTTGGTTGATAGCTGTTTATAATGTGCTTGAAAAATAGCCCTATTAAACACCGAACAATCTACCAAAAAAAACTGAAAATCGTACGCCACCGAAAGGGGCTTAAAGACTAGTTTTTAATAGTTAATTGGTGAGTAAAATGGATGCGGAAAAAATCGATTGGTATTCAAGAAATATGGAAAGGGCTAAAGAAAGATGGATAGAAGCTTCGAGAAGAGCGTATAAAGCAGGAAATATTACCGATGCAATGACTACAGACAGAGAAGTGGCTTATGCTCTAATGTATTGGACAGGCCTTCTAGAGGAGGGGTTAGGAGACACTGAGCTTAAGGAAAGTGGCATAGTAGATAAAGCCATTGAAGACATGGGGCTAACGGTAAGATACCACATAAAACCATTTAAGTTGGTAAAACCATTGAAGACATGGGTAAAGCCATTGAAGACATGGGGCTAACGGTAAGATACCACAGTGAATAACATACAAGACTTGCCTGAAGTTAGAAATATAGTGTAAATAAATTCGGTTTGATAGAGATGGTATATTTACATTAAACCATTTACAGCCAGCCGATGCATGCGGTACGTACGGAATACAAAATATTTAAGCTTGAACCTACATCTAAATAATAGTTTCAACGACATTCAAAAACTGTCAGTGAAAAACAAGGAGGTTGATAGAAAATGGCAGAAAACGCTAACGAAAGGAACTTGGCGGACGACTCCATATTCATAGGAAAGAAGCCCGTGATGGCCTATGTCCTGGGGGTGATGACCCAGTTCTCAAGCGGAAAGAACGAGGTCAGCATAAAAGCCAGGGGAAGAGCCATATCCACGGCGGTCGACGTTGCAGAGATAGTCAGGAGAAGGTTCGGCGGAGACAGCATGAAAATCAGCGACATACAGATAGGGACGGTGGAAAGGGATTCTCCAGACAGGGGAAAGATCAACGTTTCGACGATTTCCATAACTTTGGTCAAATAAACAAGATTGCGACAAAGAAACATCGGTAGAAAGAACAACCGGAAGTATTTTTACACCTTTTTTACAATTACCTTTCCAGTATGAAGTACTTGTGGTGCTCGTACAGTTTCTCTACCCTGCGGACTAGCATCTCCTTCCTGTCGGAAATGCCTATGACAGATAGGCTGTCCAGAACTTTTACGGCCCTATCGATTTTACTGCTCTTTTCAGCGTAAATAGTGAGAAGTTTTTCGCCTTTTTCCACCTTGTCATAAAGCTTTTTATGGAGCTCTATTCCAGCGCCCTTGTCTCTTGGCGCACCTGCTGCACGTGCTACCTGAATCAGTCCGGAATTGCTCAGCAAAAACACATGTCCCCCCCTTTCTGCCAAAACATCATAGGTCTCATCACCCACAGCGACGTCCCCAGCTGTTATTTTTTCATCACCGCCTTGTGCTGAGATTATCTCCCTCATTTTGCTCTCAGCTTTGCCCGACTTCAAAGCATTCATTGCAAGCTCCTTGCCGTTCCTTTTTCCCGCCATCTCCAA
Organism: uncultured archaeon; assembly: GCA_964372425.1. Taxonomy (GTDB): domain Archaea; phylum Aenigmatarchaeota; class Aenigmatarchaeia; order CG10238-14; family SCSR01; genus DATDXT01. Next base: position 8,015 of record CAYJRO010000015.1, on the reverse strand, counting down.
AAGTATGCCGGCGACGCTGGTGACTTTGTCCACTACATCAGGAACAAGCCTGGTATCAGACATTGTTCTCAAGGCTTCCCTTGCTTCCAAAGCCGGACCTATCGTATAGCCCAGCGGCTCCTCGCCGTAAGTTATAGCGCAATTGACATTTATTCCCAGCCTGCCGCCCAGCATGATGAAATCCCTTGCCAAAGATCCAGCCTCGTCGATGCTCTTGACCTTGCTCCCCCTGCCGTTTGGGATGTCAATTACAAGATGGGTTGCACCGACAGCTTTTTTCTTGCTCATTATAGAAGGCAGGCGCAGGGGGTCAATCGAGAGCGGATACTCCACTTGAATAAAAATGTCGTCCACAGGCGAAAGGTGAAGGCTGCCCCCCCATACAAGGCAGCCGTTGGTCTTTTCCACTACTTCTCTCATTTCGTCCAATTTCAAGGAAACAGGCATCAGGCATTCAGCCCTGTCCGCACTGCCAGCGGCTCCTGTTATTGCTCTGGCAGAAGTCTTGGGTATAGTAAGTCCCAGGGAAGCTATAATGGGAACCAGTATCAATGAAGTCTTGTCCCCGGCAATGCCTCCTATAGAGTGTTTGTCGCACACGACTTTCTTCTTCAGTTCCAGCCTCTCACCCACGTCAACCATGGACATCGACAGGCTTGATGCCTCTTCTATGTCAAGTGGAAAATTATGTAAAGAAACAACGAATGATGCTATCTCTATTTCCGACAAGTAGCCGTCCAAGATGTCTTTTATGATACTGCTCAACTCTTCGTGTGTCAGCCTCCTGCCATTGAGCCTGTTTCTTATGAACTGCATGGAGCTTGGAACGTTAGCTATCTCCACTTCTATGTCCTCGCCGTTTTTCAGCTCCAGCATGGACCTGACTTCTTCTGAAATGCCGATAGCCCCATTCTCAACAAGCCCCCTAGAAATGTTTACTATTGCTATGATTTCTTTTTTTGAATAGCTGGCCCTTATCCTGCTCAGGCTGGTCGCACCCAGGTCTTCGGCATCTTCCTTATTCAGAATAACTATAGGCTTCCCGCCGGTCTCCAGCCCTATCACCTTGGCCTTAAGTTTCATGGAATAATATTGGTGATAATGTAAGCTTATTTTCTAAAAAAAGCTCTTCCCAAAGTACCTGTTAGTAGCTAAATTTAACAGACAAATTACAGTATAGTATTTATGAGTGGAAAGACAGACTGGTACGGGGAATTCGTAGATGCAGGCTACAAGCCCAAAGATGAAGATTTCAACTTTCTTTTTTACTTCGAGGCTGCTGATGGAATCAGCATGGAGGATGCCGTGGGAAGGATAGCATCAGAGAGTTCCTGTGGCACCTGGACTACTCTTACAGAGATGCCCAATATTCTGCCGAAGATAAAGGCGCATGCCTACAAGTTTGGTGAAAATCATGTGAAGGTTGCTTACCCGCCGCTTCTGTTCGAAGAGGGAAGCGTGCCGAGCCTGCTGAGCGGTCCGGCTGGGAATATATTTGGCATGAAAGCTGTCAAAAATTTGCGGCTTCTGGACGCCGAGCTACCTTTGTCTTTTGTCAAATCCTTCAAAGGACCTAACTACGGAGCAACTGCCATAAAGAAGATATTCAAGAAGAAAAGCGGACCAATAACGGCTGTTGTTCCAAAGCCCAAGCTCGGCTTTACGGCAAGAGAGCACGCCGAGAAAATAGGATTCGCTATCTGGAAGGGCGGGGTGGACTGCTGCAAGGACGACGAAAACCTGACGGATCAGAAGTTCAACAGATTCGAGGAAAGAGTGAAACTTCTGTCCCACTTCAGGGACAAAGCCGAGAAGATAACAGGAGACGTTAAGGATGCCTACATCAATGTGACTGCTCCAAACATGAAGGAGCTTGAAAGAAGGGTCAAGATTGTCCATGACAACGGATTCAAGTATTTCATGCTAGATGTTGTAATCTCAGGCTTCACCGCGGTGCAGACTGCGGTTGATTTGGCCCACGATTATGGCATGGCTATACATGGCCACAGGGCGATGCACAGCATGTTCACAAGGAATCCAAAACACGGTATGTCGATGCTGTTTTTGGCGAAGCTTATGAGGCTGATTGGAATCGACCAGCTACATATAGGTACCGTCATCGGAAAACTGGAAGGTAAACACAACGAGATAGTCGCGACAAAGGAAATGATACTTTCAAAAGAAGCGAAAGAGATACCGGAACTTAGAATGCCCCAAAAGTGGCATGATATCAAACCTATGATGCCGGTAGCAAGCGGCGGTTTGCACGCAGGATTGCTTCCCGAACTATTTGACATATACGGGACTACTGACATGGTGATTCAGGTAGGAGGTGGGGTTCAAGCTCTAAGACCTTACATAGGAGCAAAATCGGTTGTTCAAGCGATAGAAGCTTATCAACAAGGGACATCATTAGAGGAATACGCTAAAACACACCCGGAATTAAAGCAAGCGCTGGAAAAATTCGGTACTACACGCCCCATTTAACAACAGAGAAAGGCTTGCTTCTAACACCTTTAATTAGGCCAAGCTTTTCCAGTTCTCTTAAATGTCTCCACACAGTTCTTCGTTTTCTGCCAATCTTGGCGGCCAGACTTTCAGAAGTAGGGAACGATTCATTAAGTTCACGTATTATTCCCAACTTCATTTTTGACAGCCAATGTTTTCTTATAGTAGATAAATGAAGTTTAGCCAAATTTATTCCCGATAACTTATCAGGATGTTTCAATTAGAATACGTCGACAAACTTGAATAAATTACTCTTGCCAAGGAGAATTAATTCATATCTTCTAACGACGTTTTCAAATCCTAACGACGTCATTAAACCAGATAACTCCAATAAAAAACTTTTATCCATTTGAGCAACAGTCAACCTATAATTATCTTATCCTGTAAATAATATATCAAATTATCGCCGGTTCATTTCCGGTGAGTTTTGTACAACAGAAAAGGCAAAATAAAGCTAGTTATTACAAGGATGTTACTTCTTTGTACAGGTGTGCCAACAAGCATGTGGAACTGGGGGAGGCTCTGGGCAAGGGGGAAAGCTTAGACCTGTCTAAGAAAATTTTAGTACTCAGGACAAACTAATAATTTATGTCGGAACTGTTAACATCGATAGAATTCCAGATGAGCCTGTTGATGCTTGCCGCCATATCTGGCTACCTGATATCGTACAAGACAAACCAGTCCGCCGTCATAGGACTTATTGTCGTGGGCATAATACTGGGGCCCAGCCTTCTAGGACTCGTAACCTACACCGATTTCATAAAAAACATAGCCCACCTAGGCGCAATAGTCCTGCTTTTTGTTGTCGGCACCGAGTTCGAGATAAAAGACGTGTTCAAAAAAAGATACGCTGGCATAGCATTGTTGGGAGTGATACTGCCGTGGGTGTCCGGCTACTATCTCGGGCAGCTGTTCGGCTTCGACTTCAGCAGCTCTGTCTTCATCGGCACTGCTCTGACAGCGACAAGCATAGCAATCACCGCGAACGTCTTGAAAGAGATGGGCAAGCTGCAGTCAAGCGCAGCAAAGGCGATAATAGGCGCGGCTGTAATCGATGATATATTGGCTTTGTTGGCTCTTTCATTGTCCAAGCAATTGATTTCCGGGGGCATAGCGTACAGTTCTGTAGCATTCAACATAATCAAGACGATAGGCTTCATATTCATCGGGGCTTATATGGGCAACAAGGTTCTGACCAAGTTAATGCACAGGATGGACAAGACACCAATGGTACAAAGATACCCTGAGTTCACTTTCATCTTTGCGATAGGGATAGCGTTCCTCTACGGCACGGCAGCGGAAATCATCGGCCTGTCGGCAATAGTGGGGTCTTTCATAGCTGGAGCCTCGTTGTCGGAAGTGGGTCTGAAGCACAGCAGGTCATACAAGGAAGGCGGCGAATACATGCGTGTCATTTTCGCATCAATATTTTTCATCTCTTTGGGTGTGCTGGCTGATTTGAGCAGCTTCAGTCCTAACATGCTGTTGTTCCTGGCGGTACTTACGGTTTTGGCTATAGTCACAAAGGTCGTCGGCTGCGGCCTGCCGGCCAGGCTTCAAGGCATGAGCAAGCGGGATTCCTTGTTGGTAGGGTTTGGCATGGTGCCCAGAGGAGAGATGGCCATGGTCATATCGCTGATAGCCCTGACGAACAACATAATTTCCCAGGAGCTGTACGTCGTGCTTATTTTGATGAGCCTTTTGACTACTGTAATACCGCCCGCAATAATCAAAAGCCTGCTTTATGGCAAAACGGTCAAGTACAATTTCAAAAAGCGGGGTGTTTTCAGGCAGATTTTCAAACTATGAGCGCCGCAGCTAGAACCATCAGCCCTCGCATCTTCTTACGTCTATCTTGTCCCACACCAAGTCGATGATTGCAGTGTACACCAGTTTGTCTTCGCCATTGTAGACTGTAAGTTCCTCGTATCCAGAATGGAAAGATCTGTGAAGAGTTCTTGTGGCGGTGTATTTGCCTATTTTTGCAATGCCCGTGTTACCCATCTTAGAATAAATGTCTCTGGTTATTTCGCCGGCTTGTTCTTTGTTCTGATCAGAGGTCATGTGTAATATGCTGTAGTGCCTGTAATTTACTCGAAAGATTTGATAAATTGGCTGGTGGTATATAGGCCGCTCTCGGTTATTATTCCCGTGATTAAATCAAACGGCACTATGTCGAAGGCGGGGTTTCTTATCACCACGCCCTTCAGCTTCTTGTAGACTTCCTTTGCAGGACGCTCCTCTATCTTGAACACTTTCCTCCTGTCTATCTTCAAAGTGTTTCCCACAACATAAAAAGGCTTGCCGTATTTTCGGGCGGCCAATGCCAGAAGAAGGGTTCCCACCTTGTTCACCAGGCCCCTGGGCTCCACGAACCTTATCGCGTCAGCTCCTATGACAATCATGTCCACGTCTTTTATGAAATGGCCCATGGCAGAGTCCACTATCAGGGTGACGGGTATTTTTTCAGATGCCAGCTCCCTGGCCGTTCTTATGCCTTGTTGCAGAGGCTCCGTCTCCGTGGCAATCATGGAAATCTTCTTGCCGGACTTCCAAGCCCCCTTTATTAGAGACAATGCTTCCCCGGAGTGGCAGTGCGTCATTATGGCAGAACCGTCTTTTATGAAATTCCTGCCGGTTTTCTCGAACTTCGCATCAGCAGTTTCCAGGAATTTTACAAGCCTGTCTATGGTTTTCAGTTTCTTGTCCTTTTTCACTTCTTCTATACAATTGTGCAGCACGACGGCTGTAGGCCTAGCCTCTTCCAGGAACTTGGCAGCCACTTCAAACTTCAGCTTGAAGCCGTTCTTCCTGCAGAACTGCCTGAGGAATTTCAATGCGTATATGGCTATCTCTCTAGCACCCTGCACCTTCACGTTCTTTATGTTCTTCACAACAGTCTCAAGGCTTTCCATGATTGAAATTTGTATTTTGGTAAATATTATCTGTGAAAGACGAGGTTCTGGAAGCAAGAAAAGAGGCGCTGGTAAAGCGTCTGACATATTTGGGGGCGTTGAAAACAGCAAAAATAATAGAAGCGTTTATAAAATTTCCTCGCCACAAGTTTGTAACGGAAGAGCACAAGTATATTGCATACGATGACATTGCATTGCCGATAGTAAAAGGTTCTACGATTTCCCAGCCGTATACAGTCGCTATCATGATGGAAGCGCTGGAGCCGAAGGTGGGAGAGAGGGTACTAGAGATAGGCTCAGGCAGCGGCTGGCAGGCGTGTATGCTCGCATATTGTGTGGGGAGCAAAGGCAGGGTTTTCAGCATGGAGATAGACGAGGACGTAGCAGCATTCGCTAAGAAAAATGCGGCCGGGTTCAGGCAAAGAAACCTGAAAATGGTAGTTGGGGATGGTTCTGTTGGATATGGTAAGGAGGCGCCATACAGCAAAATAATCTATACGGCAGCCACGCCCAAGATACCAAAAAGGGTGTTGAAGCAACTGAAGGTGGGAGGAAGGATAGTGGCGCCCATTGGAAGCAGGTTAGAGCAGACCATGACGGTCGTGGACAAGATTTCCGAAGAAAAATATAGCAGGAGACAGATAGGAGGTTTCTTGTTCGTGCCGCTGACAGGCGAGCTGGGATTTTGAATTTTTCAAAGCGACATAAGGACTATAGCAACGATGGACAATATGATGCCGAAACCATTGAGCAAAGTTATGTGCTCCTTTAAAATTATCGCAGAAAGCACTATTGTTATGGCTGGGTATAATGCTGTCAATGGAACAACTATAGATGCTCTGCCGCTGCCTAAAGCCATATAGAAAAACACGGCCCCAACCAAACCCATGGCACCAGCCACAAGAGCATAAACAGAACCTACGTTACCGAAATTTATGGTCGGCTTGAATAAAATGTACACGAGCATATAGATCGCAGCGTTAGAAATAGCACCTATAACAATTACCTGCTTCCAGTCAAGATAGTTTAACGCCACCTTCCCCAGAAACCCCCAAGTTCCCCACACAACCAAAGTTACCAGTGTCCAAACCAACCAGTCTGATGCCATATCATTTCAACCGTTTAATTATTTCCTTCAAGCCAAGTTTTTCTTCCTTCTTCTCGGACATTGTCTTAAGCTTGAACTTCCTACT
>CAYJRO010000015.1:0-1389 GCA_964372425.1 uncultured archaeon | reverse complement strand
CCGCATATTCCAGCTGCTTGCCCAGAGGCCTGCCTTTTATGTCAAAGTCCGCAGCAATGCCCTCTTTTCTCAGCAGATCCACCAGATGCGCAGCATGGTCTCTCATATCGTCGTTAACGGAAGCCACGAAAGCCTTCGGAGACTGGGACAGGTCTTCTGGTACGATCTTGTTCCTTTCCAATGAAAGCATGAGCCTTTCTATGCCACCGGCTATGCCGACTGCCGGTCTGGTCCTGCCGTAAGCTTCGGCTAGATTGTCGAACCTTCCACCCGCCCACACAGCGCCGACATCCTCGTTGCCCTTGTCAAAGCACTCGAAGACATTACTGGTATAATATCCTATGCCACGTACTATGCTCAAGTCTATGACACAATGCTTTATCTTGCCCCTGAGCTGAAGAATGTAGACAAGCTTCATCAGTTCCCTCAGGCCGGCTTCAACTTTCTCGTTCTGCGGCAGCTTATCTTTCAGGTGCTTGATGACAGTGCCGGGTTTTCCTATGTTGCCGGTGAAGTTCATTATCCTCTTTATCTGCCTGTCGTCCACGCCGTGCTTCTTAAATTCCTGCACAAGTTTTTCCTCGTCAAGCTTCCTTTTCTTGTCTATGATGCGCATGACATTCAGCTTCTCCTTCTCGTCATGTATACCTGTAGTCTCAAGGAAGCCGTCTAGGAGCACCCTGTTGCTGATTCTGACCTCGAATTCCTTCAATCCAAAAACCTCCATGATGTCTGCTCCCAAAGATATTATTTCGGCATCGGCTTCTACGCCCCCGCCAAAAATTTCAACATCGAACTGATGGAAGTTCCTGTATCGTGCGAACTGCGGCTCGTCGTACCTCCACATGCCGGCTATGCAGGCTATTTTTATCGGTTCCGGCGTGCTCTCGTTGGTAGCTACCATCCTAGTGATGCCCACAGTCAGGTCAAACCTAAGACCCAGCTCCCTGTCGGCCTTGTCCTTGAACCAGTAGATCTCATTTTTGACAGCGGGGCCTGCCTGCGCCTGAAGGGACTCCAGGTGATCTATCGGGGAAGGCTCCACCAGCTGGAAGCCGTAGAGCTTCAGAAGGTTCCTTATCTTGCCGGTTACCCACAGCCTCACAGCCATCTCCTTAGCGTCTATATCCTTCATGCCGCGTGGGAGGATTGTTCTGGCCATATAATTCAGTTTGCTGTTTTAATTAAATAAAATCAAGCTGGTATTAGCTGAGCACAAAACTCTAGTAGTATATTTAAAGCTTACTATGCAACTAGGTGGTATATAGATGCCAATGTCAACAGAAGAAAGAAAAGCTCTAGAAAGACATGTCTATGTAGTAGCCAAAGCTGTAGAAGATGTTGCACGCGAGTTAGCCGAATCAGAAGGCGTAGAATATAGTTTAGAAA
>CAYJRO010000014.1:1922-10617 GCA_964372425.1 uncultured archaeon | reverse complement strand
GACTTGCTTTATGATGATTCGGGGGGCGAAAGCTATTTTTCTCGGGCCGAGTTCAAAGCCGTAGCGAGGAAAATTTACACAGAAATAGGTGAAGAGAGAGCCAGAAAGTTTATAGAGTCTGACAACACAAAACCCGAAGACATGGACAGGCTGTTTGACACATACATGAAGAATAATTTGAACTTATGGGGAGCGGCGGTGGCCCTGATGTTTGACAGAAGGGCTACAAAGGAAATGCTCTACAAAGTAGTGTCAGGCGTGGAGAAGGTTCTGTACGAAAACGGCTATGACTTCCAGAAGGCAGAAGAGTCTCTGGTAGAGTTCTAAAAGGCAATTGATATTGTTATGCAATCGGATGTTTCGCATTTAAATAGTTTAACGAGATAATAGTTTCATGCCAGAAGAAAAGGGCTACCTGATGGAAGAGTTCGAAAGGTGCTTGGGTGTTTGGAGAGAGAAAAGGCCGGATGACTACGAAAGACTTGTCGGAAAGCTGTATGAATACGGCTCTGCGGTTGGCGTGTATAGAAAAGGGACTCTCTGGTCCGGCGTGCTGAAGCCCCAGATAGAATACATTGCAGGCATGTACGGAAAGAAGCCAGACGAGGTCATAAGATCGCTTTTTTACTCGAATGATGCCGATGAATTCATGTCCAAGCTGCAGCTGTAAGTAATTAATTTCTTAAACCTTGTTTTATCTTAACTTTTTAGGAATTCTGTATATTTGCACTTGCCGCAATAAAGGCGGTCCTTGTGGGCAGCCAGCCTGACCCCTGTGCCGCATCTGGGACAGTTCTTCGCCCCCTTCTTCAACAAATCGCTTATCTTGGTCGGTTTGTGCTTCATCTTTTCTCACAGACATTCAGTAATTTTCTTTTACAGACTCTTAAACTTTTATTTAAACGAGGCTATAGCCAACGACTTCGCACAATGGTTCCCTATTTTTAATCCTGTTTATGATGTCTTCAGAAGCAAACATTTCTAACACAAGCTCATCATTGTAATTGGGATTGATGGTGTGTGAATTCAGATCCAACCCATTTATAAATTCTATAATTCCCATTTTATCAGAAGGCATGCTTACATTACCCTCTGAGACTGCCAACAAAGGCATTTCAGAATCGGCCTGTACAGCACCTATGTGAACTTTGTCAAAATATCGTAAAAAGGAGCTTTTATCTACATGTCTCATATCAACCAACGAATCTGATCTTCTAGGAACAAAAACTTCATCTTTGACAAAAAGCTGTTGGTTATGTGGTTCCTCGGCGTTTTCTGTTTCTACTTCAAAAACAAACTTTATTATCGGGTGTCCCGGTCTCACTATGAAAGTCAGGCTGGGGTTTAGGTTGCGCAAACAAACCGAGTTTATCTCACCTTTTCCAGTAAGTTTTTTTGCGGCAAAGTAGCCTTCGGGGCTTTCGTCTGCTTCGAACCCAGCAACTTCTAGAAATAGTCTTCCAAACCTGCTTCGGGTCTGAGGTATGACGTACAAATCAAAATCTCCAGAACTTCTGCGCATTGTCGGCACGCCGAACTTATAGCCTTCATTATAGTGTACAAATGTTTTATTATTCGCCTGGGAACCGCTTTTGTAGCCTATCGCAAAAAAAGGATATTCGTATCTAGCTAGCCTAATGCCCAGCAAGGGCATTTCAACTGAACCACCTTCTACAACACCACTGCTAAAGTCTATATATTCTCTTATGCTGCTGCCCGACAGGAAAGCTTGTTTCAACACACTATCACCATTTATCAGTAGGAAGGTAAACTTTAAAAAGGCCGTTTATTGAAGCGGTTTTTCATTCTGCCAGTGACCTGAGTAGATTTTCCCAGATTCCTCACAGTCCAGGTACATCATCTGTATCCAATATTCGTCTTTATGGATTTTAAAGCTTTTAATCGGGACGAACACTGTCTGCGTAGGATAGCCGGAATAGCCCGAGTCCCCTACGGCAGTCTGCGATTTTACCATGCCAAGCCTGTTAAGAGTAGACCGTGGATAGAAAAGAGCAACCGCATTCTTAGGTATTGTTATCTTGTTCGCAAGCCTTATGTCATATACGCCCCTCTTCAGGCTGTGGAAACCGTCCTTGCCGATTTTCACGAGCTTCTTGCCGGGGGTAATCTCCCTCACGGCACCGTTCATCACGGAAACAGAATCCTCATCGACCAAGAAAACTTCCGAAACTTTCAAGTCCACGCCGTTGGGGTTGATTTTTATTTCCGGCGGCTGCTCGACGAACTTCGCAACCCTATCGCCAGACCACACGGACATGTTTTCACTTCAATCAAGCTTTGGGCGCTGTTGCCAGTTCTGGTTTAGCCTCTGCTTTTCCAGCTTCCCGCTTTGCTTCTTTTGCTGCAACAGGCTGCTGGTAGACCTTTGCCTTGCCAGTCGCCACGCCTGTGCCCTTCCTGGTAAACAGATAATTCAGCAACACGTGGGTTTCCGGAACGGAATATTTAGCAGCAATATTTTTGACTACTTCTGCCTTTGACGGCGTTGAAGAGCTCCCGTGCCTTATCTCGAATTCCAGTTCCTTCCTTTCCAGCAGAGCGTTTTCCTTCTCTTCCACTATATTCAATTCCATAACAGGCATCTTATAAATTCTAATCGTACAGACTATAAATATTTAGTGGATGACGATGGTTTTCAAGAACGAGGACATGCTTGGCTACGACCACCTTCCAGAGATGCTGCCCCACAGGGAGGGCCAGATAAGGCATCTGTCGGAAAGCCTCGGTATGCTGGTGGAGGACAAAAAGCCGCAGAACGTCTTCATACACGGGGGGCCTGGCATAGGAAAGACCGCTTCTACAAAGTTCGTCTTCCGCGAGTTTGAGAATTATTCCGGGATAAAGACAGTCTACATCAACTGCTGGGACTACAACACGGCCACGTCTGTTCTTTCAAAGATAACCCAGGAGCTTGGCCACTTTGTGAGCAGAAAAGGCTGGCCCAAGGACGAGATAGTTGAAAGGCTTGTCGAGACCTTCAACAAAAGCGCCAATGCGCTTGCAGTCTGCCTTGACGAAGCAGACCAGCTGGTGTACAAGGACCCGTCGGTCCTGTATGACCTCACAAGGATAAGCCAGTATTCGGGCAAGCCGCTGATGCTGATTTTCATATCCAACAACCCGCATGTATTCGTCGAAACCGAGCCAAGGATTAAGAGCAGCCTGAATCTGGAGGAGATAGAGTTCAAACCCTACAGCCTCGGCGAGATGAAGGACATAATCAAACAGAGGACGGACGCAGCTTTTCTATCGGTCGAACCTGGAGTGACGCTTTTGATTGCCAACATTGTATTGAAGTTCGACAGCGATGTAAGGGTAGGCCTGGACTGCCTTCTCAAATCAGGCAGGCTAGCGGCAGAGGACGATTCGGATGTGCTGAAAGTCAGCCATGTCAGGCAAGCTATCATAAATCTCACGAAAGTGAAAAAAGATATCCTGAAGGACAGGGTCAACGACAACGAGAAGACAATACTCGCAATACTTGAAGATGGCAAGAGCTACTCTTCAGGAGAACTGTACCTAGCCTACTGCCAAAAGGCCGAAAAGCCCGTCACCGAGAGGATGTTCACCAATTATCTGGACCACTTGGCTAGCCTGAAGCTGATAGACATGAGAAGAAAGGACAATGTCCATGGGTTCACAAGAATCATATCAAAGGCAGTCTGATCACCCTTCTGCCAAGAATGCTTTCAGCAGATCGTCCCTTGTGATTATACCTACCAGTTTGCCTCTGTCTACGACCGGCAGCCTGTTTATACCCAATCTGGTTATGAGCTCGGTGACTTCTGATATATCCGAATCGGCATCAACATATTTCACGTCCTTTGTCATTATTTCCCCGACCTTAGCATCCATGGCTTTCCTGAGCTCGCCCTTCATGTTTTTATCTCCCGAGACCGCGTTGCTCAAGTAGGCCATGATGTTTATGCCTTGGGAATTCCCGGTTTCAGGCCGGCTAAGCTTCCGGTTCACAAACTTTATGATGTCCGTGTTGCTGATTATGCCTGCCAGCCTGCCGTTCTCCACTATGGGGGCGCCCGAAATGTTGTATTCTGCCAGACACTTGCTTACGTGTAGTATTGTATCGGCTGGGGAGAAGTAAACCACCCTCTTGTTCATTATATCCCGTGCTCTTTTCATGTTTTGAATTTGGTTTTAGTTTAATTAAAAGCGGTTTCTAGTAAGGATTTCCCAGTCCCAAGGTGAACACATAGGACTCGAACGTGTCGTCGTTTACTGTATGTAAATAGGATGTCGTGTATCCAATCGCCAGGTTTCTCAATATGGGGGGCCCGGTTTTTTTATCAGACGCCCATAAAATCAGGGATGACAGAAGCATCTTGTGGTCGTCCCCGACAGAACCAATGCCGTCCCTGGAAAAATCGGCCACCCAAGCAGCCTTCTGGCCGGTTGAGCTGTTAAGGACGACAAGCGGAACAGGATAAACGCTGCCTCCGGCAGTATAGTAATTAAAGTTCACCAGGATGTTGTCAACGCCCCCTCCTATAGGATACAGCTTTGTCCCGACGTCGCCTGTGCGGTTGAGAAATTCTTTGAACCTGTAGTTGGGCTTGAAGCTGATTCCAAAATTGTTAACACCCACGAACTTGATGTAGAAGTTGCTGCCGCTGATTGAGAAGAAAGGTCTTACTGTCTCTTCTGTCCCCGTGCTTGTAATCGGCTCCGGAAGCGCATAGTTTCTGCCAAAAACGTAGTCTATGCTAACATCCAATGTCTCGGAAGAGAACAGTACAATCCTTTTATTAGAATAATCAGGGTCAGAAGAGGAAGCTATATAGTTGCTCCCTTGTATGTAGCCTTCGTAAGCAATTTCGGGAGTTTCTACGCTTTGAATAAAATACAGCTGGTTCATGTTGTCAGTTAAAGAGACGCCCGTGTTTTGGGCAAGAACAACACCCCCGTTGTCGACATCAGACCCCACGAACTTTCTGATGCATAAATTACAGTAGGTTACATGTTCTAAAGCCGTCCTATAGTTGTTTGTTAGAGAGTCGTCGCCGTAGGCCGAACCTATTTTTCCTGAGCCGTCGGGCTGTATTCCAGTTGAAATTATTTTGTAATTCACAGCAAAATTTCTACCAAAAGTATCCAAAGTCCTTATTTCGCCCATTAGATTGTCTGGTGCATCTATTTCAACATAGCCGTCGCCTACTGTATAAGATGCTCCTGCAACCAAAACGCCGCCAGTATTCAAAGACCTGAACTCCCACTTGCTGGTGTTTAAAGAACTGCCCGCAAAGTCGTCAAAAAATACAAATATGTTGTTTCCATTGCTCTCAGAGTTGGCAAAGTAGTTACCATAGTATAGATATATGGTTTTTGTGGAGCTGGCAGGAACCAAGGGCACTTTAACCCAAAAACGTGTGTTCGGCGTGCCGCACCCAGATTCAAGCCAATAGTTCAGCAGCGTGCTGCTATCTGTGTCGGTAAACCTCGCGTCTCCACAATCAGTGTTCATCTTATTGGCGGCTATCGGTGACGTCGTGTCCAAAACCACGAGTATCTGATAATCAGTAAGATCGATGGGGTTAGCCGAGTTGTCTATACCGATGGGTATCCTGTAGTCCCAGCCTTTCATATTTAGCTGTGGAGTCGCGCGGACATCCGCTATTCCGTTGTTGTCTGTGTCAAAATAAGTGGAACTGTTGCATATCCAATATCTGTAGTTGGTGTTGTAAAACCTGAAAGCGCCGTCAAATATGGAGTTGCTGGAGCACGGCGGGGTCGAACCCTCCACGGGCACAGGAGTAGAATCTGAGACTGATATGTTGTTGAAGCTGGTCACAGTAAGCGGGACGTGGTAAAAATACTTGTATGGCACGTAAGAAGCTGTGTCCGAGTTCGCCGGCACTATTATGGTACCTGTCTCGTCCGCCAGATTGTATCTGCAATCGGCTATTCCAGCATCCGTGCAGTTATGCAGACCGAAAATAACCCTTTGTATCCTGGAGATCGGCGTGCTGCTGTAGAAATCAAAGCTTGGCTGGAAGTCAGCTATCTCCACCATACCTTTGCCATCGTTCAAATAGTTAAGCAGCGAAGTCTCGACCGCCAGAGTGCTAGCAGTGGTGTAGTTCCATATGACAAGCGCATCTGGTCTCCTTGATTCGCAGGGGTTGATTGTCTCTAGGTTAGTGCTGCATACAGAGTAAACTATGTTCCTGCCGTTCACAGTCATACCGTGCATCCAGCTGTTCAAGGCGTTTATCTGCTCTTTTGTGCAGTTGCATGCTATGGTAAGCCTGCTTTTTATAAGGCCGTCCGTTTCTGACCAAGATATGATGCTACCGCCCAACATGCCTGTGACAAAGTTGCCTAGTGCGGTTTGGTTGTAGCTGTAGTAATAAATCGACCCTAGGCGTGACATTGTAGCCACCAAATCCCTCCCGTTGACAAACGTCTCCACCCTGTCCCAATTGTTTTCATAGACATTTCTAGGAAAAATTATGCTGAATGCCGTAAGTAGAGCTATCGCAGTAGCCACCATCTCCACTGTGGACACGATTGCCTTTCTGTTCACTTAATCACCAAGTCTGCACTATAAGTTCCGCCGCATACATGCCGTCTATGGCCGAAAACCGCCTTGCCGTGACATTGATGACTCTTGCGATTGTCGTGGGCGGCCGGCAATTGACTATTGAAAACCCGCTGGTCTTGTTTATCATAAGCACGGAAAAATTATATTTGTAGACATCAACGCCCAGAAGGCCCGCTATGATGAAATAACCGTTCGGTTGCTGGCAGATTGTGTTAAAGTCGCCGGCCTTTCTAGAAGAGACGTTGTTGACAGCGTTAAAAATCTCGTTTGAAAATCCGGGCCTTCTCACATTCAATATCGTCCAGTCTTCGGGTTCGCCGGGATTGTTGATAAGCAGTTCCGATATTTGGTAGGCCTCGGACCTCAAAAGCTCCCCTCTGACAGCATCCGTGAAAGATGGTCTGATGCCTATTATCTGCAGTGCCAGATAGGAAACCAGTGCTATGAATGCCACAAACGCCACGATGTAGTCCCAAGTGAACTGTCCTTTCATTTGCATCTAACCCAGGAAGCCTATCCTCACCATTATGCTGAAAGCGCCGAAAACCAGTACGGCCATTATAACAGCATGTTTCAACCCCGCAGATATGGAGCCCTCGCTTATCTGTCCGGCTATCATCCCGGAAAATATTCCCTCCACCAGGCTCATGGAAAAGAACAGGGCTATATAGTATCCCTTAACAGACGCCACGTCTTTTATGAAAACCGATGCCACGATGTTGTAAAAATTGCATATTGTCAATGCCAAGCCTCCCGCATCGTTGCAGGGATTGCCCCCGCCCAAGATTGCCTGGCCACCAGTATCGGAAGTTATCTGGAAGATGGGCACCATGAATTTGCTTATTGCCGCGACGATGGCAACGAACATCATGGCCAAGGCGTACATCATCACAACATACTGCTTCAGAATGCTGTTTCTTTCCTTTTCCACCTCACCAAGTATCCCCATGTTGCTTGAAACATGGTCCAGAGTAGCGGCCAAATCACCGCCGGCAAAATAAGCCTCTTTTATAGTCATCACGGATATAAAGAGTCTTCTGCTCTTCTTGACCCTTTCGGCAAACTGGTTCAGAACCCTCTCTATATTCACCTTCCAGGAAAGCTGGTTCGCCATCATTTTCACTTCGGAAGTAAGCTTACCATAGTCATACTTGCTGGCTATGATAATCGCCTGTGGCATCGGCATCCCAGATCTTACAGATTCCGAGATGTTTATGGCCAACTTGGGAAAGTTGGCTTCTAGGTCCTTAAAGCTCCTGTAGCCTTCATAAGAAAAGATAATTTGCGGCGCGACGACAATCAAAACTGATATTATTACCATGTTGCCGAATATCCCTATGTCGGAAGATACCAGACCGATTCCCATCATGACCAGTGAGACAACTACAGTAATCACCAGTCTTCTAGTCCTGTAGTTGAGTTCCATTTTCATATTACTCTTCACGCGGTATCAAGGTTTTGATTAAAAACATGAAAGCTATGGATACAACAGGGACTACCAGGAATATCATGAAAGCTTGGATTGTTATGAACCCCGACCCGCTGCCGCCAGCGCTCAGGCCAGATAGTATGGATGTCAGTATCGTGAAGAAGATGGCGGCCAGCACAACCACGGTCAGATACATTTCCACATAAAGAGACAGCTGGCGGGAAAGTTCGGACAGCTTTCTCCTATAGTCGTTCATGAAATTTGTGGATTTTTCCCTCAAAAAAACGTCCAGATTACCCCCAGCACGGTTGATAGAAAGTATGCCCCACAGGATCTCTTTCAGGTTTTTCGAAGGGCTCCTTTCGACGGCCCTTTCCAAAGCGGTGTTTATGTCCAATCCAAGAATATCCACGTCGTCGTTTATGTGCTTTATCTGCCTGCCGGTCTCGCCTGATCCGCTGAACTTGTAGAATATTTTAAACATGTCTGTCAGCCTGAGTCTGGATCCTGCTATGGAAGCCAGATTCAATGTCAAGAATGGCAATGCCTTCTCTATTGCATTTCTTTTCTGAGAAATGAGCGATTTCGGATAATTGAGCAAGATGATGAACAAAGCCACACCCAAGCCTATGGAAAAGTTTATCGCGGTGACAAAACCGAAGACGAATGTCCCCAAAACCAGAGAA
>CAYJRO010000014.1:0-1912 GCA_964372425.1 uncultured archaeon | reverse complement strand
CAAGAAAGGTATGCCCAATAAAAAGGCTAGAAAGGCCATGAACATAGTCTTGGCCATGTATTCTTGGACAGAAAGTTTGATGCCCGCAACGTTAAGTTCGCCTTTCAAATCCGGGAAAAAAACCATGATTCTATCCACCACGCCGGAGAAAAGCCTCATGGCAGTCTTTTCCAGACCCGCCACTAGACATCACCCCTGATTGTGGAAATCATTCTTTCGGGGTTAGTGTAATAAATGTTCAGGATGTTGTATACGTCCTGGTACTCGAACATGTTTTGCTCTTTAAGCCAGTTCAGGACAAGCATCCTTCTTTCAAGCTCTTCAACTATGGCATTCTCATTGACACCCTTCTTCTCCGCGAACTTTTTCAATATGACGCTCTCGTTGGGCGACAGGAACTTGTCGGTCATAGCATCCCATTTGAAAACCTGGTTGAACTGCGGGACTGCGTTTGTCCTATCGAAGCCGATTATCTCCACTATCTCCGTGGCCCTTCTGACCTGAATGTTTTTATACTTCATGGAGGACATGAAAACAACTATGTCAAGGGCTTCTATCAAAGTAGCCGGCAGGGAAATTGGAGGAGTGGTCAGCCTGTCCACAAGCCTTGGAATGTTTTCTGCATGTATGGTCGACAGGCTTGGGTGGCCTGTCGCCATTTCCTGGAACAGCACAGAAGCTTCCGGACCCCTGACCTCGCCTACGATGATATAATCGGGTCTCTGCCTCAGGCTTTCTCTCAGCAAATCGAACATGTCTATTTCGCCGGGTTTATTTTCAATAGACGTGGAAACGCGCGCCACCTGCGGCACCCAGTGGGGATGCGGCAGCTTCAATTCCGCAGTGTCTTCTATCGAAACTATTTTTTTCTCTGGTCTGATGAAAAGCGATAGGACGTTCAGTATAGTAGTCTTGCCACTGGCAGTCCCGCCGGAAATCAGTATGCTGTTGCCGAAATCCACGGCCATCCACAGGTAAGCCAGTGCTTTGATGTCCACGGTATTATAGTTCAGCAGATGCACGGGGGTGAGGGGCTTGGAAGTAAACTTTCTTATAGTAAAGTTGCTACCCTTTCTCGCTATGTCTGTGGCTAGGGTGGCCTGAACCCTTGAGCCGTCCGGTAGCGCCCCATTAAGCAGAGGATTCATCACCGACACAGACTTGCCACAAAGCTGTGCCAATCTGATTAAAAAAGAATCTAGCTCGTCCGGGCTTTCAAAAGACACGTTTGTCATGAGCGAACCTATCTTGGGGTTCCTGTGGAAAACGAAAATTGGTATGTCGATGCCGTCGCAGCTCACGTCCTCTATCTGATCATCGTTCATCATCGGCTCTATTCTGCCGAGCCCTATGAAGTTCCTTTGGATGTTGTAGTGCAGTATCTTTCTGGAGTTTTCGGTCAGGCTGAAATTGTAATAAGACAGGATTTCCTCGACCTGCTTGTGCAGGTACTCCTCCGCCTCGTATCTTTTAAGTTTCGCAAAATCCACGTCAAGCCTTTGCTCCAAAAGGTCCCTTATCTTGTTTATCATGTCTTTCAGAGTATCGGAAACGTTCGGCTCCACTATCTTATAGAAGTATCTGTTGTTTTTATCGTCCCATGATATTTTGGCATAAGCAAAAATGGGCTCCCCCCTGGCCGGTTTCTGTGGTATCAGAGGGTAGACCGTATAGACTTTTTCTTCCACATCTTCTGAGCCGTACATGTCGCCGAACTTCACCTTCTTTTCAAACATGAATTCTGGCATAGAAATACCTTTTACTTTGACGGCGGCTTTTAACTCCGCGTGAACTTTGATTTCCAAGCCGGCTTTCGGAGTCTCGATATTCGATGGTACTGTCTCTATCCTCGTAGACGGCACCATTTCCTTATTCAAGCCCTACAATATTCTATAGACTCTTATAAGCCTCT
>CAYJRO010000013.1:2281-11369 GCA_964372425.1 uncultured archaeon | reverse complement strand
TCTGGGGCTATGGCGGCGACCTTGGGACCGTCTTGCATTCTGGAGACCTCTGGAACACTCACTCGGGGTTGCACTATGGCAACACAGGAGAATATACCGACTACTGTGACCAGGAACTTACGAACATGTACGACGACGATTGGGGGACATGCGCAGGAAACGTCTTGGGATCGTTGACATATCCTGAAAGCGAGCAGCCAGCATGGAGCAGGGTTTGGAGCCCAGAGCAGTATTTGAATTACGATAGCAATTGGGGAGAATGGTACTTTGAACAGGACGGATGGTGGCTGGACAGGGACGACGGCGACTTTGAGGAAGCAAGCCACAACTGGGACGGATGTTACGACAGCCAGACAGAGTCTTACACGTATATGGACAACTTTGCCGGCTATTGGATAAACATGGAAAGCCCGGCAACATTGGAAGGCGAGGTGTCGACTCCTCTGCCTATACAGTCTGGTGATTAAAATGGAGAGAAACAAAGCATTAGCATTGGCTGTTTTGCTGCTGCCTGTTTTGGCAACAGTGGCGTTGGCGCAGGAAGCGCCGCAGCTGCCGCACTTGTTTTACGGCACCGCACAGGTAAACGGATTCGACCTGCCTGCCGGAGTCACCATAGTGGCCAAAGTGGACGGCATAGAAGTTGGCAGCATAACTACTACCGAGGATGGGATGTTCGGAGGGCCGTTGGCAAGCGAAGACAAGCTTCTGGTGCAGGGAGACATTGAAGAGGAGGCTGAGATACAATTTTTTGTTCTAGAAGTTGGAGCCGACCAGACTGGTGAGTTTGTAAGCGGAGAGGTAGAAGAGATTGGCCTTACGTGGAGTTTGCCAGAAGTCTTGACTCTTGAAGGCGACCTGTTCGACCAGCAAATAGTATGTGTGCCGGGAATGACGATAGAAATTGAATTGGTGCAGCTGAGCCTGCAGTCCACATGCGACACTGTGGGTTTGATGACAATAAACAATGTCAGCAGCCTAGGAGGGACTTATTTTGCCGGACCGCCGGGCGGCACTGTGCCTGCTTCCAGCACATTTGAGATTTCCATCACAGGGGACTTGGACATTATAGTGACTATGACTTATGACGACACTGGAATAAACGAGAGCGAATTGCAGGTATTCAAGTTCAATGGCACATCATGGGTGCCCATACCAGAGGAGGACATCATAGGCATAGACACAGATGCCAATACGGTAACTTTCAAGGTTCCGACAAGCCAGACGCCTTACGCCATTTTTGTCAGCCAGCCACAGCCTGCTACAACACCAACTTCAAGTTCAGGAGGAGGCGGAGACTTTGGAAATCAAAGATGCGGCAACGGCTTTTGCGTGCAGCCTGAAACATGGCTAACCTGTCCGCAAGACTGTGCGCCGCCAGTCACCTTAAGTTCCAGCAGCATACCTCAGGAAGTGCCACAGCAGCCAGAAACAACCCAGGAAGCGCCGCAGGAAGAGCAGCCTGAAGAGCAACCAGAGACATCAATAACAGGAGCCGCAGTCTCTCCAGAGACAAGCGGAGGAATAACAGGAGCGTTCACATCATTGGCATCAAATCCAGTTAATGTGGCTATAATGATAGCTGCGGTCGCAGGAGTGCTGTTTGTCGCATACAAGTTCACTGTGCCTAAGAAGAAACAATAGGTTGTCTGCAAAACATCATTTCTTCAAACTGTTGATGAATTTTATGATTCTATCCAGATTCTCGCCAGGCTTGAAAATCTCCTTCACTCCGGCTTTCTTCAATGATGCCGCATCATTCTCAGGGATTATGCCTCCAGCTATTACAGGAATGCCAGCCTTCTCCTTCTTAAGCAACTTGACAATCTCCGGAAGATAGACATTGTGGGTGGCGGAATGTATGCTGATGCCGATGACATCCACGTCCTCCTCTATCGCAGTTTTTACTATATCCTCGGGCTTCTGGCCGAAAGGATTGACTATCACTTCCATGCCGGCGTCACGAAAAGCCCTTTCCAAAACCCTGATGCCTCTGTCGTGAGCATCCAGCCCGACTTTAGAAAGCAGTATCCTTATCTTCTCTTTCATTTCTTTTCGCCTTATTGTAAACCTAAACTGTTGTAATTGAGCCACTAATTACTTTTACTATTTGTTAGAATAAATTAGCAAGCCTAGTTTTCTATAGTACAATTTTGATACGGTAGCGGTTCAAAGCCATTGAGAGTAAAATTTCTTAAATATGCATATGTCCCGTCTTCAAAATCTCTGTCCAAATAGAAACCGTAGGAAAACACTGTTATTTTTGAACTTCTATTTTCTAAACTAGACAGAGGAGCCATCCACAGACTATCTATCCACACAAACTCCTTTTCTTTTTCACCAACAAACAATAAAAACTCCCTTTTAATATAATCACAAGTTAACTTATGCCTATCCAGAGAAAATGGAGTTGTTTTTAGAATCTCTTCCTGCAAATTTCTACAATCTATATCTTCACATGTGACATTGGGTATTATTTTCCCAACTGTTATATGAATTAATTTATTGTTTCTGAAATATGCAGTTAAAACTAATGTATCGGTTGAAATACCATTACAAAATTCAACATCTGTGTAGTTAAGATTCAATATCCTGCTCCAATCAAAATTGCAACTCCAGTCACCAATTGACATATTATTTGGTATATAATTGTCGTTAAGTTTTGTATAAAGAAAGCCCATTATTTCATAACATTTTTGTGATTCTTCTAATTGTTTGCACATACTGTAAGCTTCCGTTGCGGTGGGCACCAAAGTATTTATTAGATAAAAATAAATAGCAATACCTAAAACCGAAAACACAGTAATTAAAGTTACGACTATCTTCCAATTCATAACCTACCACCAATTATCTTTTCAATAGCTTGATAGCTGCTCATATTTCTATTCACTACTTCATCCAGCAGAGCTTCCATCTTCCCCACATTTAACTTTTTCGAAATCCCACTTCTTATCTTTTCCTCGACCAGCCTTTCAATCTCTTTCCTAGCTCCGGCCTTCTTCCTATCTACAATCTCCTTTGTGAACTCAAGATAATTCCTGTGTGCCTCCAAGGCCACTGCAAGTTCATCCACGCCGCTGCCGCTGGTGGCAACCGTCTTTACAATCTTGGGCCTCCAATTACCAGGGTTTTGATTCAACATTTCCTCCAAATCCCCGACAGTCTTGTCAGTACCAGGCATGTCAGACTTGTTCACTACAAAAATATCGCCAATTTCCATGATACCGGCTTTCATAGTCTGGACGATGTCTCCGCTCTCCGGCTGAGTGACAACTACAGTAGTGTAGGCAGTCTTGGCTATTTCCACTTCGACCTGTCCCGCGCCTACAGTTTCTATGATTATATAGTCAAACCCGGCAGCATCCAGTATCTTCACAGCATCGCCTGTAGCTCTGGCCAGTCCGCCCAAGCCGCCTCTGGTCGCCATGCTCCTGATGAACACACCTTTGTCTTTCGAGGCTTCGTTCATCCTGATCCTGTTGCCCATCAAGGCTCCGCCGCTGAAAGGAGAAGTGGGATCGACTGCTATTATCGCGACAGTCCTGCCAGCCTTCCTGAATTCCAGTGCAAGCTTGTCAACCAGAGTGCTCTTGCCGCATCCCGGCGGTCCAGTGATGCCAATCACATAAGCCTTTCCAGTGTGTCTGTATATCGAATCTATTATATTGCCTGCCTGCTCAGGACGGTCTTCGACTTGGCTTATCAGCTTGGCGATAGTTTTCCTGTTCATTTTCAAAAGGCTTCTCGTAGAAGTTCCCATAAAATATACTATAATCTACCAAAATATTATTTATGAAAAACAAGAGTATGCTGATTCTTTCATCGCTCATCTCGCTGGCGCTTCTTGTCCTAGCTGCTTATGCACTGCCTTCCTCCTTGACAGTTTCGGCGCCCACTTCTATTACTGTGGACGACTTCTTTTCAATAAGAGCCACCTATACCAGCAACGGCAGCCTTGTCTGCGGAGCCAGCTGTTCTATAACCGGCGGCTGGATAGGAAGCGGGAACATGTACGAGAGCGGCTGCGAGTACTTCTATGACACGACTGCGCCCACGCCCGCATCCAGCTATTCCTTCACTGTCACGTGCAACAGGACCAATTATGACATAGCAAGCAGCAATTTCGGTATAATTGTCGAAAAGAAGAGCTCCACGCTTACCACATATGCCAACCCCAATAACCCTTCCATAGGAAGCACGGTGGAGATGTCTGTTTATTATTCCACTTCCTCCGGCTCCTGCAGCTCGGCTGTCACAAGCAACGCAGGCTTCTCGCAGACGATATCACTCAGCTACTGCTCCTCCTGCGGCTATTACAGGGGGTATGTCACCCTTCCCAACATCTACAGCCAGTTTACCGCGACGACCACCTGCAGCAGCGACAAGTACAGGACAGCCATAGCAACCACAGCGTTCACCAACAGGAAGGAATCTTCGGAGATTTATGCCAACCTCCCGTTCACGGTCTACTACGGTGACGAGATCAACGTAAGAGTTTCCTACACACACCTCGGCTCTCCGATATCCGGCAGCTGCACTGCTGCATTGAAAAGAGGAAATGTGAAATTGGAGGAAAAGGCGATGGCTTACTTGTCGGGCGAATACTCCGCAAAAGTCAAGATACCATTAGAGGCAGGACCCTACAGCCTGGAGTCTGTATGCACTTCAGGCAGGTACGAGACAGCCACAACAACCGACTTCATCTATCCAAACAACAGGCAGACAGACATGAGCATCATCTCGCCCACCGCTTCAACCACCTATCCAACAGAACCGGTCATCTTCACAGTCAGCTACCGGGACAGGCTTGCCGGAAGATTTGTAGACAATGCCATATGCAATGTTATTTCCGGAAAGACATCCTACCAGCTGAAAGCAGTGGGCTCCAGCTACGCGACAACCATACAAAACCTTTATCCCGACAACTACACTTTTGTTGTGGAGTGTTCAAAGAGCTTCCACGAGAAAAGGACATCCACATTTTCACTCAATGTCCAGCCGTTGCCGATAATTATAATGTTCACTAACATCAAGCCGGAATACAAGGTGGGCGAGGACATAGTGTTGATGGCCAGAGTGTCAGACAGGTTCGGTACTAAAGCCAGCCCGGACTGCAACGCTACCGTGGATGTGTACGATCCCCTGTTCGATAAGGTGCGGGACACTAGAAGACTTGACGTGACTAAAGACGAAGATGTGTACGAGATGAATATACCCAACAGCAACGAGACCGCGGTGTTCCATATTACAGTGACTTGCGGAGGTACGATATATGAGACTACTAGCATTAAAGTAGAACTCAAGGCAGAGCTTCTAGCAAAGGAGAGGAAGGAAGTCCTGACAATAGCACTAGGCACAAGTACTGCCATATTGCTGGCTATGCTGTTTTTAATTAGAAAAAGACTAAAATTGTAGTATGGCCAACGCTCTACTGAATTTCCTGGCCAACCTGCTCAGGGAAAGCCCGGTGCTATTTCTGGTACTTGTAGTCAACATATCCATAATCTCCTACCTGTTGGGCTACTTTGTTTTTTATCTTATGAAAAAGAAGCATCCTGAAAAGTCTGTTTCATTCTTCTTGTGGAAGATGCTTGCCAGCAGGAAGGAATCGGACATAAAGACCATAGAAGACGTCTACAATTCTGTAATAGAAAGCCTTGTGAAGAAAGGCATACTGTCGGACGGCGACGGTAGGGGTGTGAAGGCCAGGAGCAAGGCTCTTGTAGGATTGGAAGGAAAAAAGAGGGAGATAGTCAACCAGCTTTTCAATATTTATGAAAGGAAAGTCTATGGAGATAAGGTGATACAGAACGAGGCCGGCACAGCTTCAAAAATCCTGTCTATGTATCTTAACTCTTAGCCTGACATTGCTTTTACTTGCGGGCGAGGCGGTTTCACAGGAAGGCCTGCAGGCAATCTACCCGCTTGTGTCCAGCAGCGAGACTTTCATCAAATCTCCTTACCTCGACGACTCCTTCCTTCAGTTCCTGAAGGCCAGCTCGGTGTATCCTGTGTTTGACAAGGATGGCTTGCCTCTTTTCTACTATTCGGAGAACGAAAGCTTTGGGTGCACCGACATATGCGACAGCATAGACATCAACAACTATACCATGGGCTCCAAATCCTACGACCTCTCGTCAATACCCGCGTCGGCTAATGTGATTGAGGAGTCTGTGGTAGTAGGCAATCCAGAAATAGGGCAGTCCATGGATTCCATAAACTCCATAAGAAACGCCTTGGGCGACAGCCCTGTAGCGCTTTCCGATTTTGAAAGCACTTTGTTGGAAGAGCAGAAAGGCCCTCTGGAAAAGACATATTTCGACCAAAGATACGATGATGTATGGGACTATGCTTTTGAGCAGCTCCAGCAGGACCAGGCATCCTACTCTCATATAAAAAGCCAGATAGGCAACGGCAACATGGGAGAAGCGGTCAGAGGCCTGGAGGACTATGTTAAAAACAACTACGATATCAGCAGTGCCTATGACATGTCTAACCTATACGATGCTCTGGAAAACAAGAAGCTTGGCCAGATGCAGACAAAAGAGCTCATGGAGAACCTGATGCAGAGGATGCTGGACGAATCTGGAATCAAGGCTAACGCGGACGAGCTTTTAAAGAGCTCAGAGCTGCTAAACTCGCCAGAGTTCAAAGATGCTTTTGACAAGGCTGCAGACATGATGCAGAACAACCCGGAGGCCTACGACAGGCTGAAGGACCTGGCCCAGAAAGCATTGGAAAACGAGGCGTTCAGGGATCAGTTCAAAGAAGCGGTCAAAGATATTCTGGACAGAGGCGACTTTGAGTCATTGAAGCAGCTGGCAGACCTGTTTTCCAAGATGGACAACAAGGAACAGTTGTTGAAGCTCATGATGGACAGCTTCAGCAGCTACATGAGGCAACTGGCAGAGGACGGAAAGCTGGACGACATCTTCGACCTGCTGGACAACCCGCAGTTGAAAAGCATGCTGAACGAGGCGATGAAGGCATTTTCTCAGCAGCTTCTGTCAGGTCTGAAGGAATACCTGTCAAAGAACATACCAGCAGAGTTTCCCTATATAATAGCGATAGTGTCCGTCATAGTGGCAGCGGTAATTTTTATTAAAATGAAGATTTAATTGTTGATTATACATGGCAGCAGGATTGAACGAGAAATACAAGGAATACCAGGAAGCCATATCCACCAAGATAATAGGTTTCGAGAAAGTTGCCGAATGTTTACTTATAGCCCTGGCTACCAAGGGTCACGTGCTGCTTGAAGGTCCGCCGGGTGTGGCGAAGACGATGCTGGCCAAAAACTTTTCCTCGCTTTTGAACGTGCACTTCAGGAGGATACAGTTCACGCCGGACCTGCTGCCCACGGACATCATAGGAGCGGTCATTTATGATCCTCATGAGAGGGATTTCAAGACGCGCTATGGCCCGATATTCACTAACATCCTGCTGGCTGACGAGATAAACAGGGCATCGCCCAAGACACAGGCTGCCTTGCTGGAAGCGATGGAGGAAAGACAAGTCACGATAGAGGGCGAGACTTATATGCTGGACGAGCCGTTCATGGTGATAGCCACGCAGAACCCGGTGGAGCAGGAAGGTAGCTTAGCATTAACCGAATACGTTTTTATCAATGGAAGTTTAGAAACTGGAAAAGAACTTTTGAAAAAATATAATGGCGACTTTGTAAGACAGGATTCCAACGGAGCGAAGTTTTATAATATTGATGCCTGGACATATTCTTTAAACACTTCTGGCAGAATAGAAAAAAAGAAATGTTTCCTATACTATATGCCGAGTCCAGAAGACATGATTGCGATAAGGACTAGAACTGGTAAAAAGCTTACCGTGACTAGAAATCATCCGTTTTTAGTCAACAAATCCGGTATGATTTGCTGGAAAAAAGCCCATGAACTTACAAAAGACGATTATTTGGTACAACCGGCGCACATACCAGTCACAGATGACATTCAAATAATGAGCCACGAAGAGGCATTATCAAAAATGAAGCAGAGACCGATTCCCAAAAATATATACTTAGACAAAGATTTTGCATTTTGGATAGCATTCGTCCTTTCAGACGGAAGTATTGGTGAAAAGTGTGTTGATGCTGCGCAAAAGAACTATCCGAAGGCTTTGGACAGGTTTGTTGAAATATCAAAGAAATACGGTTTCCATCCAGGAATTACAATGAAGAAAGATGACGGATGCAGATGTGCAAGAATCTACTCCAAGTCACTTGTAGAATACCTTCGTATAAGATTTGGTGTGAAGAATAGAAAAGAAAAAGAAATACCGTCTTGGTTTATAAGTTTACCAGAAAGGCTGAATAGGGAATTTTTGAAGACATTTATCACATTAGAGTCTTCTTTGAGAGATAATAGAATCGTTTTTACCCAAAAAAGCGAGAAAAACGTAAACATAATATCTTATATGCTGTTGAAGGAAGGCATAATTTCATGGATAAGATACGACGGAAGGGTATTTCGTTTGAAAATTCAGGGCAAAGATTTAACGACATATTTAGAGAAAATTGGTTGGATTAACTCAGAAAAGCCTTCCAAAATAAACTTGAATAGAAAAATAAAATCTAGTTTTCGTGTAGTTCCTGTTAATCGCATTCTGTTAACCCACCTGGTGAAGTTGCTTGGCTTGGACAGCTTCCATACACTAAAAGGAAGGAAGATGTTAAAAAAACGTAGTTGGTTTGGGAGTTTCAGAGGCATAAAATATGACGGACAGTCCAGTATGGACGTAGACAGTTTGCATGATATGCTAGAAGACATTGAAAAAGAAATCAGGGTAAGAAAAGATTCCAGTTTTATAGAAAACGTTGAAAAAGACCCACGCCTTTTTGCTGCAAATATAGGACTTTCTATGACAGAAATAGCAAAAAGCCTTAATATTTCCAAAAATCAGATATGGAATTTTTATACGAAAGGTAGATGTAGGGAAAAGGCACGCATAAAGAAATTTTTGAACGAACAGTATCATAAACGCATGGATGAATCAGAAAATTTGATGAGGTACATAAAAACTTTATTGAGTAGCGACGTTTTTTACGACAGAATTAAAAGCATAGAAATATCAAAGT
>CAYJRO010000013.1:0-2271 GCA_964372425.1 uncultured archaeon | reverse complement strand
GACGGTGCTTTTGGGCTCACAGTACCGATTCTTCAGAACTATATAGGTGGTTTTGGTGGTTGCGGGTTTAATCACAACACCTACAGCCTGCCTGAGGCCCAGCTTGACAGGTTCCTGTTCAAGATAAATGTTGATTATCCATCGGAGGAGAGCGAGGTGAAGATATTAAGAACCAAGTTCGGAGACGTAGTAAAGGAGCCCAAGAATATTTTCACCAAAAGCGAGATACTTGATCTTAGGAAGGATTTTGACAATATCCATGTATCGGAAAAGCTGTTCAGCCTGGTATCGTCACTGGTGTCGAACCTGAGAAAGAACACCAGTATCTTCTGGGGTCCGAGCCCCAGGGCGTCCATATCGCTAATAAATTCTGCAAGGGTGCTGGCCATGCTTGACGGCAGGGACTATGTAGTACCGGGAGACGTGATGAAGTATGCCAGCATGGTGCTGAACCACAGGATGGGGCTGAATCCCGAGTACGAGCTTGAGGGAGTCACTACAGTGGACATAGTCAACAAGGCGCTGGACGGCGTCGATGCGGTCTGAATGAAGAGAAAAGTCTTGATGAAGATTGTCAGAGGGATAGCCATAGGGCTCGTCCTACTGCTTTTAGGCACTGCGATAGGCAAGTCTGGTCTACAGAATAACCTCATGCGCTTCAAGCCCTCGAACAGCACGGCCGACTTCTTCTATGTCCTGTTAGTCTCTTTCCTTCCAGCAGCCTTTCATCTGATAGGATATTCCTTTTTCATATCGTCAGCCATACTTCTGATAAAAAGCCTGATGCTGCCGGCTTATATGATAGAGCGCAGGCACCTAGGCCTCAAGCACCTGAACATAAAAAAGGTGCTTTTCATCATCGTGCCTCTGGCATTCCTGCTGTTCATAGTCCCGTCATTCTACAACAATCCCATATCTACAGGAGAGGTTTTGGGAAGATTTGAAAGCGGCATTGGAAACATGAGCAATTTCATCAGAGGCAGCCTTCCGGGCTACTTTGGCCTGGTTCTGGGCACAGTGGCGTTTGTCGTGACCACTGCAATAGATTTCATTTTGATAAAGCCGTTGTATGTCTTCTCTTCCGTTAGGATAGACGCGTTCATAGCTTCGGCTTTCATGGCATCGCTCTTCTTCCATTCAATGATGGTGGCTTTTGTGTCCAGAAGACTGAGCATAGTAAGAGAGACGTCCGCGCATGTCTCGCAGGAAGGCAAGTCGATAACACTGAAAACAAGTGTATCGTCGCCCATACCGTTGCCTTCCGTTTTCCTTCCGGGAGTGAAGGACAGGCGGAAGATGAAAGGCAGGACCAGGTCTAAGGAAAGCCTTTTCCTGACATCCATCGAATCAACTGAAGACGTGAGGTTGAAGCACGGCTACTACTTTCTTGACATGGTGCCGGTGGAAGTTTTTACCTTTCCTTTTTTTTACACCAAAGTCTACAAGATTTCAGAGACTAATGCCGACGTGTCAATCATACCTGCTGCCAACTATGACAGAAGGATTTTCATAAGAAGGCCGGTTGTTTCCAGCGAGACTGGCGGCTTGATTAAAAAGCAACTGGGAAGTTCGATGGACTTCGCTGGCATAAGGGATTACAACGTAGGAGACCCGTTTAATAGAATCTGGTGGAAGAGCCTGGCCAAAGTCGGTAAGGTCTATGTTAAGGAGTTCCACAGCTTTGCAGAGGACAGGTGGATGCTAGTGCTTGATTTGACAAACAACAACTTGGGGGAAGATAAGGTGAGCAGCATGCTGCAGTTCTCCAGGCTGTTCATAGAACTCTGCACTAGGAAAGATATCTTCGTCGGTCTTTCGTCATTCTCTCCGTCTTTCCTTTTCACAGACTATTCAAACAACAAGAAGAGACTGCTGTCCAACCTTACGAGAGTCACGCTACCTAGCCACGAGATATCGCCCAAAGGAGTGGAGCTGATACTAAAGGACGCTCTGGAAAGGGATTTTGAGAAGCTTGAGAACAAATGCAGGACCAAGAACATAAGCCTTTCGAATGCCTATGCCAGCAGCGGCCTGGGAGGGAATGACAGGTTTTTCTCCTGGAAGAGGGAGAGCGTGTTCGGCAGCTCGCTTAAGGGCCTCTTCAAGATGTTAAGGAGGAGCGGCAAGATAATCTTGGTGTCGGACGGCAGGTTCAAGGACGCCGAGATGCTCAGGAAGTTCAAGAATGTCTGCCTGGCCAAGAAAAGTGACTACCTAATCTTGTTGACAGAAAGCAGTAGCGAGCTTTCTTCCGACTTGAGAAAGTTGGGA
>CAYJRO010000012.1:3708-11606 GCA_964372425.1 uncultured archaeon | reverse complement strand
CATACAGCAAGACAAGCGATGGAATAGAAAATTGCGGCGTTGACGATTATGTTTGCTATGACTTCAAAACGCATAAGTGACGGAGGCTCCACACCGAAAATCATGTTCAATGAAAACAGGGCTATCAGAAATAGCAAGACCTTTCTCCAGTCTGGAATAAATATCTCCTTGTGTATGAGCTTCCTATTTTTCTTCATTCCTTGTCACCTTTCAAAAAGTATATGCCAGCTATAAGGGAGGCGAAAAGCATAAATGATGAAGCTACAACTGCCATGCTGTATTTGTTCACAATAAGGCTGCCTAACTCCCCGACGCTGAAGCTTCTGGGAGCCTCCGACGAGCTAGGAACAAGGGAAAGCGCTATCAGGATGAAAAGCACCAGAGATACGATGAACTTTGCGCTCCTCATCTCCTCTATCACTTCGTTCTCATCCCTGTGCTCTGACAGCATGACTACCATCACTATCAGGATGACTATGCCTCCTGCGAAAATCAAAATTTGAAGTACTGCCAAGAAGACTGCGCCGAGCATCGCAAGTATGCCAGAGGAAAAGATGAAGAACATTGCAAGATACAAAGCACTATGCATCAGCCTCTTAGCCCTTATCATAAAAATGGTGGAGCCTATGCTTAGGATGGATAGTCCTATGAAACCAAGCAGATCAAGCACTCTTCTCGCCTCCTTCCGGTTTCGGCTGCACCATACCAGGCTTCTGTGTCGGATTCCTCTTTCCTTCTATCACATCTCTCACCTCATCCTCTTTAACAAAATCTATCTCGCTGTACTTTATCTGGTCCAAATCAAGGGGATGGAAGACTAGCTGCGCCTTGTTTGTGTTGGAGTTCTCGAACAGTTTGGAAAACCTTATTGCCTTTGGTGTGGTCGGGCAGATTTCTTCGCAAAGGTTGCACCACATGCATGTCTCAAGACTTACTGCCGGATATAGCAGAGGCTTGTTTATTCTCTGGTCGCCTCCCTTCTCCACTGGTATGGAAATCATCTTGATGCACTCAGATGGACAGACCCTCGCGCACTGCTGGCATCCGACGCAGAGGTTGAAGTCGACTATGTGCCTGCCCTGCTTGAAGTTTTCCGGAAGCCTGTCGTAAATCTTCTCCTTGGGATACTGGATAGTCACGGGCTTCTTGAGCATGTTCTTCAGGCTCAGCACCATCGGCTGCAGTATCTTCTTCACAACCATATCATCTTCACCACTATAGCTATGCCTATGTTTACAAATGCGAGCGGTATCAGGTACTTCCAGCATATGTCAAGCAGCTGGTCTATCCTTAGCCTCGGGAAGGTCGCCCTCATCCAGATGTAGAAGAAGGCGAATATCGCCACCTTGAACAATAGCCAGAACTCTCCGGGTATGGAAAAGGGAAGTCCGGGCATGCTGCTAGGTCCGGACCATCCTCCAAAGAAAAGCAGGACTGCGATTATCGAAGTTATAAGTATCACGCCATATTCTGCTAGCAAGGTCAGCATGTATCTTATTCCTGTGTATTCGGTCTTCCATCCTGCCACAAGCTCGCTCTCTGCGAACGGCAGGTCGAACGGTATCCTCTCGGCTGTAGCAACAACAGCTATCATGAATATCAGGAATCCGAGCGGCTGCAGGAAGACGAACCACATGCCGCTTTCCTGAAGCGTAGCTATCTCCACCACATTGAAGCTTCCGGTCATGATGACCAATCCTGCCACCGACAGAAGCAGAGGTATCTCATAAGCCATGGTAAGAGCGGCCGAACGCAACGCGCCCATGTAAGTGTACTTGCTGTTGGACGCCCAGCCTGCCACAAGTATCGCGATTGGTATCAAAGACAAGAATGCTACAGGCAATATCATCGAGAAGCTCTGGTCGACCAGGATAGCCGTCTTGCTCAGTGGAAGAAGTATAAAGGTGAAAAATAGTATTGCCGCCATGGCAACCGGAGCCCATTTGAAAAGTATTACATCTGCGCCGTCCGGCACAATATCCTCCTTGCTCAGAAGCTTGATCATGTCCGCGAGATTTATAAGAATTCCTCCTGGTCCCGGATGCATCGGACCATATCTCGACTGGCTTCTGGCTATCAGCTTCCTCTCCACCCAAGCTGCGAAGTAGGCAAAACCACCCAGCACGGCAGATGCGAACATCGCATAGCCTATAACAAAAGCGTAATCCTTGATGAAAGCCGGCAGCGGAAACGGCGAAAGGGAAAGAGCTGTGTCGATTGCAAAATTCAAAAGCTTGTCTATCATCTGTGCATCACCTTGTCATGCACCCACACTGCCACGCAAGATAAAAAGTAAAGCGCTAGAAAATAAAATATTCCCATCACGACCAATGCCATCATCAAGCTTCCGACACCAAGACCGTAGCTCATGCTTATGTATTCCACAGGAGACGTCCTGGCAGAAGGCAGAAATATCAAAGAGGGGTAGAGAGATGAAAGATACAAGTAGCTTACAGCGAAAAGAAAAATCGTAAGCAAAATTTTTCTTGCCTCTATTTTGAAGAAACTATGGAATACCATCTATCTGTCCACCTCCCCGAAGACTGGATCCACACTCCCTATGATGGCTACCATGTCCGCAACCTTGTAGCCAACAAGCATCTTAGGAAGTGCTGCTACGTTACAGAAGGAAGGCGCCTTGTACTTCACCCTGTACGGCTTATTTGTGCCGTCGCTTATAATGTAAGCTCCGCCCTCACCTCTCGCCTGCTCGTTCACCACATACACCTCGCCAGCAGGAACCGGTTTTGAAAAATAAATCGCCTTCTGCCCTTCAACCTGGCCTTCCGGCATGTCTTTCAATGCCTGCCTGGCTATCTTGATGCTTTCAAGTATCTCCCTCCACCTGACCATGTATCTTGCAAAACAATCGCCCTCTTTTTCCACCATCACTTTGAAATCAATCTTATCGTAGGCAGCATAAGGAGCGTACTTCCTTGCGTCAAGTTCCCAGCCGCTCGCCCTGAGGTTGGGACCGTGCAATCCCCATTCCATCGCCTCCTTCTTGCTGACCGTGCCGACTTCCTTGGTCCTTTTAAGGAAGACCTCGTTCTCGACGAACTTCTGGTACATCTGCGCCTTCTTCTCCAGATAGTTAAGCATGGACTTGCACTTGTCAGTCCAGTTCTTCGGCAAATCGTTCTTCAGCCCTCCGAACCTGAGATAGTTGTGGAAAAGCCTGCCCCCCGTCACCTCTTCCATCAGGCTAAGTATGACTTCCCTTTCCCTGAAGCACCAGAACCAGATAGTCATCTGTCCCAAGTCAAGGCCGTAGTTGCCTAGCCATACTAGGTGGCTGGCCAGCCTCTGAAGTTCGAGCAAAAGAGTCCTTATGTACTGTGTCCTTTCGGAAGGTTCTATTCCTATCAGCTGCTCCACTCCCTGGACAAAAGTATGCTCCGAATGCAAAGCTGCTACATAATCCTCGCGGTTTGTCAGGGGAATCCCCCAGGAATAGAACCTTTTCTCAGTCAGTTTCTCAATGCACCTGTGAAGGTAGCCTATGTGCGCTATCGCATCGATGACAGTGTCTCCTTTTATTTTCAGTTGCAGTCTCAGAACGCCGTGCGTAGCGGGGTGCTGCGGGCCCATGTTGAGCTCAATAACTTTTTCTTTGGAAGCTGTCACTTCTTCTCAGCCTCCTTTGGAGCTTCTGCCTCTTTCATCCTGGCTAGCTTCACGTTTATCGACTTCATATTGAAAACATACTTCTCGTCGCTCCTCATGAGAGAAAGCTTCCAATCTATATTGTAGGCTGGCACGCCGCTCGTGTCGTCCTTCCTCAGAGGATGGCCTACCCACTCGTCTTTCAGAAGCAGCCTTTTCAGGTTAGGATGACCATCGAAGACTATACCAAACAGGTCGAAAACTTCCCTCTCGTGCCAGTCAGCTATAGGATAGACTTCCGATATTGATGGTATTTTTGATGCTCCCTCACATGCCCTTCCTTCGTGGCAGACATGGTTCCCGACATCCCTCGGTACAAATACCTTCAAAGCAACAATATGTCTGTTCTTTGTAGACCAAAGATGATATACCACTGCCAGCTGCTTCTGCTGAACCAAGTCTACGCCGGACAGGTTGGACAGGTGGTCAAAGTCCTTCTCCTTAAGATAACTGCAGACATCGGCTATAGCCTCGGGTACGACTGTGGCAAAGTTCCCCTCTATCTTCACCTTATCCTTGAACTTCTTTTGCAAGTCGTCCAAGATTTCCTTCGGTGTCTCAAGCTTTTGAACCATGTTATCACAGTAAAGGATTTCCGCTCCTGTACCTTGACATGCTGTCCTTCTTGATAAGTTCCTGCAATTTTATTAAAGCTTCGAGCAGGTTCTCCGGCCTCGGAGGGCAGCCAGGAACATAAATGTCCACAGGAAGGAAGCCGTCTATTCCTTTGTTCACATTGTAGCCGTCCCAGAAAGGTCCGCCTCCTATCTCGCACGCACCCATCGCGACAACCCACTTGGGATCCGGCATCTGCTCGTACAATCTTCTGAGCCTCGGCTCCATCTTCTCGTTTATTGTGCCCGCCACAATTACTACATCGGCATGCCTCGGCGTGCTTGCGAAGAAAAGTATGCCTCTCCTCTCGGAATCGTTCCTGGGAGACACCATTGCCATCATCTCTATGGCGCAGCATGCTGTTCCGAACGTGAGCGGCCAGAATGACCAGCTCCTGCCCCAGTTCTGCAGGTTGTATGTCATGCTCTGCACGAGCTTCTCCAGTTTAGCTAGTATTATCATCTGCTCATACCTCTATCTTCCTTACCTGCCTGTAAAAATAGGCTAGGCTTATGAAAAGGACGCCAGACAGTGATCCCATTATACCTATGGTGAAGACATTAATAGCACTGTAAAGCGAGACAGCCAGCAACAGGATAAACACCGATGCCACTTCAAAGACCAGATAGATGACCGCATAGGTATAGTAGCCGAA
The DNA here is from genome assembly GCA_964372425.1 of uncultured archaeon. Classification (GTDB taxonomy): domain Archaea; phylum Aenigmatarchaeota; class Aenigmatarchaeia; order CG10238-14; family SCSR01; genus DATDXT01. Next base: position 6,670 of record CAYJRO010000012.1, on the reverse strand, counting down.
GCCGAGGTTGCGAGCAGATCCTACAGGTATCTCACCACATTCGTATGGAATGCTCTCCTGCTTGTCCTTTATCATGGGCCTCATGAAGCGCGATATCAGCACCGGCGTGAACGCGAACATGAAGCTAAGCACTGCAAATATGGACAATGTAAGCACTGGGTCTGCCATGGTGTCTACAATAAAATAGTTATTGTTGGTTGAAATTAAAGGCTTATCATTAGCTATCAGTGTTGTCTGCTGAAAGCACTGAAATCAAAACCACGATTATATAAAAGCCTTTACCTAGTAAATAATAATTACTCTTTTGGTGGTTCATTGACTCATCTAGACAGTCTGGTAAAGATAAAAAAGGCGGAGGAAGAAGCCGGCAAGATTATCGAAAAGGCCAACGGTGACAAGAACAAGATTATAGCGGATGCCAAGAGGAAAGCTGCAGAAATGCTGGAAAATAACGAGCAGAAGATGAAGGAAGAAAGGGAAGCCCAGCTGAAGGAAGTGGAAGGGGATTTCTCAAAAAAACAAGTGGAGAAGACCAACGAGACTCTTGAAAAGATAGAAAGGATGAAGATTGCAGCAGACATCAAGATATCAAAGGAAGCGGGGTTTCTTTATAAAAAATTCGTGGAGATGATAATTGGTGATGAGGCCTAAGGAGATGCAGTTCATCAGTATAATAGGCCCCAACAGCAAGCTAGAGCAAGTGATAGAGACTCTTTACGACCTGAAGCTCCTGCATCTGGTGGATTTCAAGAAATCAGACGACGATTTTCTGGACATCGGCAAGCCTCTGGAAGAGGCTCCTCTCTATTCGGAGCACTTGGTAAAAGCAATGTCGATGATATACTATATTGGCAACGATGGCAAGCCAAAGGATCTGGATAACTTCAAGTCGGCCAAGAAGAGGTTCCTGCAGATAGAAAAGAAGTTCGAAAGCCTGACGCAGGGAATAGAACAGCTGAGTACAGAGGAAACTAGATTGACAGAGCTTTTGAACCACCCTCTTGCCATACTTGACCTAGATCCCAAAAAAATCACCGGCCTGTCGTCTGTAAAAATATTCCTGGGCAAGGCCAAGAAGCCTGTCGGCGAGAAGCTGAAGGAAGCCTTGAATGACTACCAGATAGCAGAGAAGGAGCACAACAGGGAATTCTGCGTGGCTCTTGTCGTAAGGAAGCAGGATGTAGAAAAGGCGCAGGCCGTCCTGTCTACAGCAGGGTTTATAGATTATCCAGCAGTGGAAGGGGTGAATTTCAAGAAAGTGGCAAATGAACTGGCAGGAGTCAGGAAGAAAAACGCCGGGCTTGCCAAATCCCTCAAACTCCTCAAAAAGGAGAACTCAGGCTTCCTTCTTGATTATGAACACGCGCTCTCCCAGCTGAACGAGAAGGCAGAGGTGCCGTTGAGGTTCGCCTCCAGCAAGAACGCATTCGTTGCATCCGGCTGGATACCGAAAGGTAAATACCAGCCTCTGAACTCCTCTATATCTAATGTCACCAACGGCAAGATTGAAGTCGAAGCATCAGAAACTCATCTTGAACCGCCGACAGTGCTAGAAAACGCCAAGATGGCGAGCCCGTTCGAGTTCTTCCTAAACCTTTATTCCCTGCCAAAGCATGATGAGATAGACCCTACATTCATAGTTTTCATAACATTCCCTCTCTTTTTCGGCTTCATGCTGGGAGACATCGGGTACGGCCTGGCGATTATGATAGCATCGTTCATCCTCGGGAGGAAAGTCCCTGTGTTCAAGCTTTTCACTCCCATAATTATGCTGTCTGCTATAAGCTCCATAGCATTCGGCTTCGTCTTCGCAGAGTTCTTCGGATACGAGTTCGCGCATCCAATTCTCAACCGCATGCACGACGTCAACACCATGCTGATGGTGACAATAGTCATAGGCTTCCTTCACATAACACTCGGGTTCGTGGTAGGATATTTCAACGAGCTGAAGAAGCACGGCTTCATGCACGCACTGTTTGCAAAGGGGGGCTGGCTGATACTTGAGCTGGGAGGGTTGCTGATGGCATATGGCTTCATGAATAATATGTTCATCTTTCAGGCAGCCGGCATAGCCACTCTGCTCGCATCAGTGGCAATGATTTTCAAGGCCGAGGGTGTGAAGGGAATAATAGAGCTGCCTTCCATCTTCTCCAACATGCTCTCGTATGCGCGACTGTATGCGATAGGCCTGGCATCAGTAGCCCTGGCGGCTGTGATAAACAACGGCGCTTTCGCACTGATAAGCAGCGGCGGTGCCAATATATTGTTGGCCATCTTTATTCTATGTATGGGACACTTTGTAAACATCCTGCTGGGAGTGTTGGGTCCATTTTTGCAATCCACGAGGTTGCACTATGTCGAGTTCTTTACCAAGTTCTTCGAAGGGGGAGGTAAGGAATATAGACCGTTTGGTTTAAGAAAATAGGAGGTGAATAGATATGGTTGAATTAACGACAACGGGAATGATCGCACTCAGCGCCGGAATAGCTATAGCAGGAAGCGCTTTCGCTGCGGCATGGGCCGAGAAGGAGATCGGAACTGCTGTGGTAGGAGCCATGGCAGAGAAGGAGGAGCTGTTCGGTAAGGGTCTGATACTGACAGTCATTCCAGAGACCATAATAATCTTCGGTCTGATAGTAGCGATATTGATAATGGGCCTTAACACCGGCCAGGCTTAAGAGAAGAGATTATCAATGGCATTGGAAGATGTGGTAGATGAGATATTAGTACAGGCGGGACGGGAAGGCGGAGCCATAGTACTGGAAGGCAGAAAGGAAGCGGAAGCCATACTCAGTGAAGCCGGGAAGGCCGCAGACGATAGGAGAAAAAGATTCGCAGTGGAGACTGCCAGACTTGTGGAAGAGGCCAGAAAGATGAAGCAGTCAACACTGAACCTGAAATTGAACAAGATGTTTTTGCAGGCCGAGAACGGAGGCGTCCGTATGGCGCCGATTGGTACCTA
>CAYJRO010000012.1:0-3698 GCA_964372425.1 uncultured archaeon | reverse complement strand
GACGCGCTTTTCTCAAAGCTAGGAGAAGCCGTAGGCAAGATGGACTCAAAGAACAGGAAAAGAATCTTGGAAAGGCTTCTGGAAAAGGCCGCCCAAGAGACCGGTGCCGCCTTTGTCTATTCCAACAGCAAGGACAAGGAACTGGTGCGCCACAAGAACCTGCAGTTCGGCGGAACGATAGATGCGATAGGCGGGGTGATAGTGGAGAACAAGGACAAGAATTTCAGAGTCAATTACACTTTTGAGACTTTTTTGGACAATTTGAAGGAGATGTATCTAAGTGAAGTCAAGAAAAGGATATTCGCGTGAAGGCGGTGGAAGCGGTTACGCTTACACCAATACCAGGGTCAGGGTGAAGAAGGCCATGCTACTAAAGCCCGACGACTTCAAGAAGTTCATGAAGATGTCATTGCATGAGATTGCCAGCTACCTCGGCCAGGGCACCTATAAGAAAGAGGTGGAGGAGCTTGGTGTCCGATTCAAGGGCATGAACCTGATAGAATATGCTTTGAACAAGAATCTGGAGAGGACGTTCCAGAAGATACTGGGCTTTTCTCTAGAGAGAGCCGGGGTGCAGATAAAACTTTACCTGAAAAGGTACGACATTTACAACATAAAGACTGTCCTTAGGGGCAAGCACTCCAAGGCGTCCGTAGACAAGATATTGAACGAGCTGATAGCGTGCGGCGAGCTTACAAGAGTGTTTCTGGAAGATGTTGTAAGGAAAGCTGCTAATGTGAGTGAAGTTATGGAGTTCTTCAAGGGCACCGAATACTATGACATGCTGAAGAAGGATGCTGGCGATATGCATAAGCTGGAAGATGAGCTGGACAAGTTTTACTATTCGCAGGTGCTGAAGAAGGCCGAGAAGGAATTGAAAGAGTACATAGGATATGAGATATGGGTGAAGAACACCCTGAACAAGCTGAGGGGGCAGAAGCACAAGCTACAGGAGAATGTCATCAAGATGGAGATGCTGCCGGGTGACAAGCCCGTGAAGCTTAAGGTCCCGTTGAAGGAGGAGAACGTGGACACGAGGATATTTTTAAAGAAGCTGCTTGTCACCAAAGGGCTGAAGATGGTTTACGAGTTCAAGACTAACGTCAGGCCGGTGCTGGGATATTTTATAGCAAAAGAGAATGAAATAAACAATATAAGAATTATCGCAAGGGGCAAGCACTCCGGCCTTCCAGAGGACCTGGTATCCAAGCAGCTGGTGATGTGATGGAGATAGCTGTGGTGGGCAACGACGATTTCGTAGCGGGCTTCGGCCTCGCTGGCGTGAAGCATCTGTATGCGGCCGAGGATAATCTTGAGAATGAAGTAGAGAAGGTGCTGCAGCAGAAGGAAGTCGGAATACTTGTCATGGAAGAGGACCAGTTCGATTCCATGAACAACAAGACCAGAAGGACGCTGGAAAAAATGATCAAGCCTGTATTGATAACGATATCCGACAAGGGCAAGGAAGCCAACATAAGGGACTTGATAAAGAAGAGCATAGGTGTGGATCTATGGAAGTGAGCAAGGGAAAGATTTACCGCATATCCGGGCCGGTTGTGGTAGCTGAAGGCTTGCATGCGAAGATGTACGAGCTGGTAAGGGTCGGGGAGGAAGGATTGATGGGCGAGGTGGTACAGATAGGAAAGGACAAGGTTACTATACAAGTTTATGAGGACACTACCGGCATCAGGCCGGGTGAGCCTGTAGAGGGCACAGGTAAGTCGCTTTCTGTGGAGCTTGGTCCCGGCATGCTTTCGCAGATATACGACGGCGTCCAGAGGCCGCTGCCCACCCTGAAAGAGATAAGCGGCGACTTTATAAAAAGAGGTATCTATGCATTTGCTTTGGACCAGAAGAAGAAATGGGACTTCAAGGCAAAGGCAGGAAAAGGGGATGTTGTGGAAGGCGGAGATGTGCTGGGGATAGTACATGAGACAAAGCACATACAGCACAAGATTCTTGTGCCGCCTGACATACACGGCAAGATAAAGAACATCGAATCTGGAAAGTTCAATGTAACGGAGCCTATCGGTCATCTTGAAAACGGCAAGCCTTTGTTCTTATCGCACAGGTGGCCCGTGAGGGAGGCCAGGCCTTACAAGGAAAAACTTTTCCCAGAGATTCCGCTTGTGACAGGACAGAGGATTCTGGATACGCTGTTCCCTCTGGCCAAGGGCGGGACTGCGGCCATACCCGGAGGATTCGGGACGGGAAAATGTATTTTAGGCGAAACTAAGATTTTAGTCGACGGGGAGTTGAAACCAATAAAGGAAGTTTTCGACGAAGCCGATGGCAAAACAACTCAAATTTCCAGCCATGAAACGGCCAAAAAACTTTCAAAACCATTACAAATCTATACTTTTGATGGCAAAAAATTGACATCACACATAGCAACACATGTCTATAAAGGCAGGACAGATAGATTGGTAGAAGTTAGGACTAGGTCTGGCAGGAAAATAAGACTCACGCCCATACACAAGCTGTTTTCCTTGGACAATGAATTGAAAATAGTAGAAAAGGATGCGGGAAATCTAAAAGCCGGAGACTTCGTTATTTCTCCTAGGAAGATAGACGTTGATTCTCGATACGGCGAGATAGACATAGATTTCGAATGCAGAATAGCTGATAGCAAATCTATAGAAGAAATGCGCGAAGCTTCATCAGATTATGTCAAAGGGAACAACATAACTAAAAAGGACCTAGCAAAATTGTTAAACGTAGACTATCACACCCTAATCAACTATTTGTCCAAAAGGAACCTGCCTACTATGAGCTTCATAAGAAAACTGGGGACTTTGGTAGGCAGGGTGATAAATTTCAACACAATAAAAGTAGAAAGGCAGTCAAAGCCGGTAAATATACCAAGATATTTGAACGAGGACTTTGCAGAACTGCTGGGATTCTTGATGTCGGAAGGGATGATAAGGGGTGGGAGAACTATTCTTTTCTTCAATAACAATGAAAGGCTTAGAAGAAGAGTAGCATATCTTTTCAAGGAACTCTTTGGGTTGGACGCGAAGGAGACATTTGAAAGAACTGTTAAGGCTGTTAGAGTCACTAGCACGGCCACTGTGAAACTTTTGAAATCTTTGGGGTACCCGTTGAAGAGGAAGTCTAGGAATGTGACTTTGCCAAAAGGTCTGCTAACGTCTCCAGAATCTGTGATAAAGCGCTTCTTGACAGCTTACATAAGCGGCGACGGGCATGTCGGCGATGGCGAAATTGAGCTGGCCACAGCCAGCAGGGAGATGAGAGACGGGTTTTGCTATCTGTTTTTGAGACTGGGTATATTGTACAGAACAAGAGAAAGACAAGACATGGGTCGGACATACTATAGGATTTTCATGCCAGCAAGAGAAGCCATAAAAATGCACCCTTATTACAACAAGGAATTCTACTTCGACTCGACAGACATAGTACCTATGACCAGCTCATTGTTCAGAAAGATTTTAGGAGAAACAAGACCTCAGCAGCTAAAAAATGAAAATCTGTCTGTGGCAGCATATTATGTTAATCAAAATCTGACATCGCAGATGTTCCAAAAGATAATAGAACGTTTGGGTGAAAGTTATCTATACGATTTTGCAAAAGCTCTGGATTATGTTTTCTGCGACGAAATAGTAGAAGTCAAAGGAATAGATGAGACTGCCGATGTTTACGACATCACGGTGCCTCAAACACACAATTTTATTGGTGGC
>CAYJRO010000011.1:0-11778 GCA_964372425.1 uncultured archaeon | reverse complement strand
AACAGGCATGATAACCGGGACTACAAGCGTCATGATATTCGACGGCAGGACGCATGTTGAAGTTGGAGGTGAAGAGATCTATCCTGGATTAGGGAGTTTCTCTGCCGAAGCGTGGATAAAAACCTCCGATTTGAGTGATGGCGTTATAGTGAGTTCGGGTGAGTGCTGTGGCGTTGAAAAATACTGGAGTATGGCAAAATCAGGGAGTGTGAATTCAGCATTCCTTTTCATACGGCTCAACGATGGTACCGGAGAAGTTTCTGGAGTTGGAACAAGAAATCTTGCAGATGGCAACTGGCATCACATCGTTTTAGTAAGAGACGCGCAGGGTAAGATGATTAGAGGCTACGTAGATTCTGACCTTGAACTGCAGTTCGAAGATGTCACTGGGGATATAACAGACACGTCGGACAAACTAATAATTGGAAATGCAAACCTATTCCAACGGGAGTGGTTCAACGGGAAAATAGCAAGTGTGCAAACATACGCCCGAGCCTTGACTGAACATGAAATCCGAACTCTCTATTTGAACGGCTTGGGTGGATTCTCTAAGGTGGACTGATGGGATGGAAATTTCTTGTCATCCTACTATTTGTTATTATTGTGTTGCTGGCTACGCCGTCGAATGCAGCTGACGCCATCATGGCCTATCGTTCAAACACCGGAAGTTGTGCGGCAAACGCCCTGAACTGTCCTAAGGTCAGGATCTGGAGTTCCGACGGTTCAGGAAGCTGGGGAAGTGAGGCGGAGTTACCAACAGCCGGGTCGCCGATAAGGGAAGCGTTGGTCAGACACAGTTCCGCCTCTCAAAAAATTGTTCTTGTGACCCAGAGTGATGATGGATTTCTTGATGCTTATGTCTGCACTTCGAACTGCGCTGCAGGAAGCTCATGGACTGTAAGTAACAACATTGGCCAAGTCTGGAGCGCTGCCCCTGCGACACATTCAAGAAGATTTGATGTGGGATTCGAGACTGCAACAGGAGACGCTCTCGTCGTCTACGGCGTCCTAAGCACAAGCACGACTTGCGATTTGGGCTATAAAGTTCTGCCCGCCGGAAGTTCAAGTTTTTCTGGAATCGCGGAACAGTGCATAGACGATGATAGTGCGAACGGTGGCGCGGATCTGGTGTACACTTGGGTGTCCTTGGATGGAAATTCAAGCAGTACCAGCGAGCAGTTGATAGTTGTTGGGTTCGATTCTTCTGGTTCTGATGTGAATGCGTGGGTTTGGTCTGAATCAGGTTGGGGTAACAGAATAGAACTTACGGCTGCAGCAACGGCAACAAGCGGCAGAGAAGCTTTAGCGGTGAAGTACGCAGCTGATGCAACTAAGGGAATGGTGATTGCCGGGGACGGCCTTGTTGGAAATGTAGTCGGGCAATACTGGAGTGGTAGTGCGTGGACGGCTGCAGATCCCGGCGATGTAGATGGTACTGACAATGTGGATGTCAACTGGATCAAATTGAAAGCTGACCCTGCTACCGATGATTTAATGGCAGTGTTTGTCGATTCTGGCTCTGATTTGCATGCGGCCTACTGGTCGGGCGCCTCCTGGACTGTCACCAGCAATCATGATCTGGCTGTCGACGTTATCGCAGGAAGACCCGCCGACTTTGAATGGAATCCTTCTGGCTCTACCGGGAAGCTCGTCTGGGACACAGACACCACAGGCACCACTCTTAACGTAAGCACTTGGACGACCGGCTCGGGGTGGGTCGCGGATCCTACCATCTCTTCTTATGCCGCTGCGGGGAGATGGGTCGCTCTTTATGGTAATCCTACCGATTCCAATACCGTAAACGTTCTAGGCGGAAGATTAAACGCCAATTTTGACATTGGGTCATTTAGCTGGGATGGCGGCTCTTTTGCAAACTACGGAGATTCGGTGATTACAGCTGACACGACTGTTGCGACATTCGAGGCATTCACAATTTCCTTCGATACGGTTCCACCGGTTTGGAGCAGCGCACAGGATAATTCTTCGTACAAGATTCGCAGAGGAGACGCTGTGAACATTTCAGCTGTCTGGAATGACACTCTCCCTCTAAATCAGTCTTGGCTTTCAACAAATGAAACTGGAGCATTTGTCAATTACACGGGCTACCCCTATCCGCCCCGAGCTCTCGGAAACAGCCCGTCATTGACAAACTGGACGTGGCAAAATCAAACTGGCAAGCCGAGGGTGATCGGTTGGGTAATCTACGCGAACGACAGCGGCAACAACATCAATGGGACAAATTCGCCTGGAGGTGTCGTGAGAAATTTCACCATGTACGGATGGAGCAACGTAACATGGAACTCGCCGTCTTCTGGAAGCTCATTCACCGTGGGCTCTGCGATAACCCTTACGGCTTTTATAAACGACACCAACACGTCTGGCAGCGGACCCATACAGGACTATCCTGTGAGGTTCTACTGGGAGAACAGCACACAAAGCACTTCTCTCGGAACCAATTATACAAACTCCTCCGGCTACGCAATATGGAGGTGGAGCACGGCCGGCTTTGCTACTGGCAATTATTTTCCCAAGGCCAACATCACCAACAACGACACATTGTACTATGATGTGGCTCCTGAGTTCCAGAATGCAAATACTACAGTCACATTGAACAGCCCTTCCATCAGCATATCCCTGTCCAACTCTCCTGTAAGCTTCGGGTCGATGAGCATAGGACAGTCGGATGACACTACCGACAACTCGCCACTGCCTTTCGTGATTCAGAACGACGGCAATGCGGATGTAAATGTCACCATAGAAGCCACAGACCTCTGGTCGACATCTGCCAACCCTACCAGCAACTACCAGTTCAGATGCGGCAACACCGGTGAAGCTTCGTGCGCCTCCGGTTCGGTCACCAGTTTCACGAATATCCCTGCCTCGGGCAATCCGACGCTTGCAATAGCCTACTTGGCGTACACAGACGCGAGCGACACCAATGAGGCGGAGATTAGAATCGTGGCACCTTCCAGCGAGCCTCCGGGGCCGAAGAGTTCGACTGTCACGTTCATAGCCTCGCAGGCCTGACGGCTGTTTCTTTTATACTTTTCCATACAAAATATTTATTGATGGAAAGGGCGTTGTTGACCGTCTTGCTCATGTCGGTGGTCGTTTTCCTAGGCTCTGCCGTAGCTTTCACCATCCTAGGACCGCTGGGTATAACAGGCATGATAACCGGGACTACAAGCGTCACGATATCGACCAGCGTCACGATATCTCTGCCTGTGAGCAATGTGAACTTCGGTACAATAAGCATTAACGACGTTAAGAACACGACACAGACATTTATTCCAGGACCTTTCCTGCTGCAGAATGACGGCAACGTAGATGTAAATGTTACTGTTTATGCGACAGACCTTTGGATTGGTACAGGCGCTCAGAACCCTTCAACTTTTTTCAGGGTCAACTCGACTGTGAACGAGACGAGCGCCGTTCCAGCTGCTTCTGACTTGCTGGCCATAACGAACATGCCGAATGCGACAGTCGTGGGAGGCGGAGTAGCACCGGCTAGTATAGCTACAAGATTGAACTATACAGACGCGAAGGACGCGGTGAACGTGCACATATTCATCACTGTCCCGAACGACGAGTCGGCCGGAGCCAAGACTTCTACAGTGACGTTGACCGGGTCGCAGGCTTAAGGAGTCTATCCGGTCTGGCTCTTCAGCTTCTCTTCTACCTTAGCAAGCTTCCTTTCTATGCTCTTTTTCATCTCATCGTAGGCTCCCTGGCTTATCATGTTCTCGGCCTTTTCCCTGTCCAGGATCGAGGACATCCTAAGCAGCTTGTCCTTCTCTGCTTTCAGATCCTCGTTGCTGACCGGCTTCTTTGCATGTTTTACAGATTCCACAAGCTTGCCCAAAGGAATGATTATGGGTCTTAGGACAGGCTTTTTCCTTTTCTTCTGGACTATCACATACACGGCAATTGCTATGGCTATGATTATAAGGAATATCAGCCACAGAGGCAGTAGCGGCTTCTCCTCGGCTGCGGGGGGCTCTAATTTGTTCAAGACGTCCCTCGCCTTTTCAATCAGGTTCCTTGCATTTGCTATGTTGTCCAGAGCCGCGTCTGTGTTCTTGTCGCCCAGGTTCTTCTCAGCGGTGTCTATCTGAAGCTTTATCTCGCCCAGCAGAAGCTCGACATTCGAGACATCCTTGCCCTCCCTTTCGGCTACCCTGGTGTCCACTGTCAGGTCCTCCAAGTCCTTCCTGAGGCCCTCTATGTCCTTTTGCAGCAGCTCCTCGATGCTCTCATGTATGGTAACTACTATTGTCTTCTGGTCGTTCACCACGCCCGAATTCGCCAGCAGGGATGCGCCATACTCTCCTACCCTCGCGTTATTTGGTATGTTGAACTCTACGAGGAATATCGAAGATGCTCCCACTGCGAGGCTCTTGTATACTTGCGGCGTTATGTTGAACCATCCGGGAGCCAGACCTAGAAGCAAAAGCGTGACATTGCTCAGTTCCACCTGTCCGTTGTTCTCGACTACCACGCGCTCTATCCTTGTGAAGCCCCTGGCAAGGCTTATGTGGCTGTTGTATTTGGATATGAAGAGGCTTGCGGGTATAGTCTCTGTGGCTGCAAGTGTCGGGTAGGCTCCTGTGACTATCAGCGGCGGGACTGTCACGTTCGGCGCCGCCTTTGTAACTATGAATGTCACGTTCGCTAATATCGACGGCTGTACCCCATCATAAGTCACCCTGGCCTTCAAGTAATATGTTCCCTCTGGCTGTGTGGAATAAATGAATGCGTTCCTGGTGAAGCTTTGGTTGGTAAACTGGGGAGTAAGCACTGCCTCTGAAGTTGAATAGTAAGTGATATTGCTTGCAGATGTGACCCAGTATTCCAGGAAAACGTCCTGTGTCACTTCTCCTTTATTCTCTATAGCTATGAGAAAGTCCAGGTAGCTTGACTGCGGCACCTCGTTCTCAAACAGCGTTATCCTGACGTCATACGGCCCGCCGCTGGCCACCCTGAAAGCCTTGAGCTTAAGCGTGTTGAGCGTGCCCTGAGTGGCATTGACCACAGCCAGATACATGCCCGTTGCGGTGTTGGTTGGCATGGCATACTGGTACTGGTAGTAGCCGGTGGATTTCTGGGTCATCTGGGACAGGTTGACTGTGAAGTATAGGTTGCTTGCGGGGTCGTACACTGTCAGATTCAGCGTGTCGGGATTCACGGGCTTGCCTTCGCCGTTGTAGACAAGTATGCCTAACCTCATGACATTGTTAGGATACCATACTACCGCTGTCTCTATGTCTGCGAAAAGCCCTGCCACTGTCACTGTCTGCGACAGCACAAGGAAACTCGAGTTCCTTTGAATATAGAAGGTTTTGTTCAGCACAGAATCGAATATGGTGGTCACAGAAACCAGAGTATAGTTCCCTGTGACAGCATCTGAGGACAGCGAAAAGGTCGGCACTGGTATGATGGTGCCGTCGGTATTTGTCTGGAAGTTGGAAGTGAGGTGGGTGATGTTCCCGTTTGTGTTATAAATCGTGAAGTTGACTGTTATGCCTTGGAGCGGGCTGTTGCTGGAATTCCTTACGACATAGTATATGGAGCCTGTGTCGCCCTGGTAATAGGTGCCGGACAATGTGGAAATGATGATGTTGAGCTTGATGAAGATGGTGAAGGATGCGTTTTGATTGTTTTCATTGCCTGCGCTGTCCAAGCTGTAGACTGTTAAGTTGTATACTCCTCTGTCGGCTGTGCTGCCATTGGTGCCGTTCGGATAAGTCAGCTCCCACTGCGTAAGGTTGCCGCTGGTATTTACTAGGAACATGCTAAGGGTGTCCAATGTGCTGTTTGGCCTTGTCACATTAACACGAGTCCACAATATGCTTGCACCAGAAGCGCTTGTGACGTTTGCCATAATCCTGACAGTGTTGTTTTGCTCTGTTTCACTGGGTAACACGGTTACACTGATGACTGGCGGGAAATAAGGCAGCAGCGAGGCTATTACTGTCCTGTTGTCCGGACTGGAGCCTGCCTGAACCGCATCGACCAGAAAAGTGGAGTTGTGTACAGCGGGCGGCGCGCCGCTTACATTGTAAGTTATGTTGAACACGCGCCAACCCAGCCTGTCGACAGTGAAGTTCGTCATGTTGACTGTGGTGTAGTTTCCGGTTCCGGGGGATACTGTGAAATTTATCTGGACGTTTCCCAGGTTGCTTACATTCACCTCGCACACTAGGCCCGCGGGCTGCTGCGTGGTTCTTGGACAGTAGTCTGGGCTTAGTGTCCATGTCCTGTTCTCCGAGACGTTGACTTCCAGCAGGAATGTGTCCCAGCCGTCGTTTGCAGCAGAAACGTTAACTGTGCCGTTGTAAAATCCTGCCAGGAAGCTGAGGGGCACTGTAACGTTGACCATCACGGAATAGCTGGAGTTTGCTGCGACGCTTGAGACGTTTGGCGGTATGAATTCTACAGTGAAGTTCTGGCAGACTGTCCCAGTGTAGCAGTTGAAGGTGACATTTGACAATGCATCGTTTCCTCTGGACAAGATAGTGAAATTGCCTATGGTTCTTTCTGCTGCATCCTGCCCTATGCCTGTGACATTGGTCTCGCTGACATTAATAACTGGATTGCTCGCGACGGTCACTGTTATAGAGGTGGAGTTTGTACCAAGAGTATTATCATTGTGAGTCCAGTTTGCGCGTACAACGACAGGGTAGCTTCCTGGCGGAGTAGCCAGTGGTATGCTTGTGTTGAACGCCCTGTAGCAGGACTGGTCTCTGATCAAGGTACCGCAGTTCTCAAAAGTGGAGTTGGCAGTCCAGCCTGAAGGAAGGCTAAGGCTTATATTGGAAAATCTTGCGCTTCCATTTTTAATATCTGTTATGTTGGCTCCGAAGGAGAAGCTGTCGCCCTGCAGCTGTGTTATGTTGATGGCAGTGTAGCTGGATATTGTAGATATTATGGATACATTTGTCTTGGCCGGGACTATTGCATACAGAATGAAGGTGTCCCAACCGTCGTTGGCAGCAGAAACGTTAACTGTGCCGTTGTACGTGCCCGGCGTGTAATTCAATGGCACGCTGACATTCACGGAAACGCTTTGCTTCGAGCCCACCGGCAGGCTGGAGATGTTTATCGGCGTGAAGCTCGCATTGAAAGCGCTGCACACAGTGCCTGTGTAGCAACTGAAGTTGATGTTAGAAAGTGCATCGTTTCCTACGGAGGAGACTGTGAAATTGTTCACTATGGTCCAAGTGCCGTCCCCCGCCTCGCCGATTATGCTAGCCTCATCGACATCCACCCTGGGATTGGACTGCACAGTCACATTCACTTGAGTCTTGTTTGAAGATGTGGTGTCATCAGGATTCCTCCAAACAGCCGTGACATTTATGTAATAGTTTCCGGGTGACGTGCCGTTTGGAACAGTTATGTTGAAGCCTCTTTGGCAGTAGCTGTTAATATTCACATCGCCACATTGTTCCAAGGTGCTGTTGGCGCCCCAGCCGCTTAACAATTCCAATGATATGTTGGTGGAATATGCGGTGCCGTTTCCCACGTTGCTTCCGTTGGCTGTTATGACAAAGCTGTCATTATAGAAAAGCCTGACATTTGAGACAAACGGGTTCTGCGGTATGGAAACTATGCTTACATTGGTCTTGGCCGTCTCCACTGTAAAAATGTCGGTGTCGTTGCCGAAGTTTCCGGCCTTTGTCGCATTGCATGAAAGGATGTAATTGCCTGGACTAGGCGCGCTGAAATTGACAGAATAAGTGCCGTTGCCCCAGTCGGTCTTGTTGGTGATTTCCGTAGAATCATAGCTGCAGTTTATAGTAGCTCCTGCTATCCACGTGTCCAGCCTGTAGTTTCTGGCATCTATGTTGGCAAACCCAGTGGAACCGAACAGTATTCTCTTGTTGGGATTGGTGACAGTGGCAGTGACATTGTACACGTCTGTGACGTTGAATGTCCTTGTCGTCGAGTTCAGGAATTCGTTCAAGTTGGTGTATGCCGTGAAATTTATCGTCCACACGCTCACGTTGGCGCTGTTGTTTATTCCGAAAATGTTCGTGAACTGCTTGTCATTCGCTAGCTGGTCGCCGTTTGTCCCGTCATCATACAGGACTATAGTCTGGTCGTCGCTGGCGGCAGGCGTGCCCATGTCCAGTGTAGCGTTCATCTTCTTGGTTAGGTTGAAGAAGTCGCTGGCCGAAAGGTTGCCTATAATCAGCATTGTTTCATTTCTATTGTAAATGCTAGCGTTGGTGAAGGGTGAAATATATACAGGTCTTTCCTCTGGAAGGGATTGGTTGATGAAAACCGGGGTTGCAAGCCTGTCCCTCAAATCCCTCACTTGATTGAAATCGGGGTTTGTGTTGTTGAAGTGCATAACCGACTGCTCTATGATGGAACTGCTGGCAGATATTGTGGTCAAGTTCAGGTGGATGCCTATCCTGTCCTTTCCTGTGCTGTTTTGAACCCAGTAATTTGTGGTTCCGCTCTGGTTGAAATGGATTATTCCTGTGTGATAGTTGTTCAAGGAGTCTGCAGCAAACCACCAGCCGGGCTGCGTCGTGTTTCCCCTTATGTCCTGCCAACCAGCCCCGTATGCTCTCAAGGCATCAACCGCTATAGCGCCTGCAAAAGTAGAATTCCTGTCTATAGAAAAACCGCCAAGGTTGGTAAAGTTTGTCTCTATCCTTATCCACGGGAGCTTGTCGTAGAAGATGTATTTTTTTACCACGTAGCCTTGGTTGGTCAGGTTGGTGGAGTTCCATATTACTTCATTTCCCCGTTGCTCAAGAACTAATCTAACCGGTCCTGTTAATGGGAAAGTAGCGTTGTTCCTGAAGTCAAAGCTGAAATTGTGGGTGCCGTTCGAATATTCCGAATATTCCAGCGTCCTTTCGTTTGAAGCGGGCTCGTTCGGCCAGATGGGTTGGGCAACAACTTTGCCTATTATTTTATACAGTCCTGAAACATTCTCGCCTCTGATGGTGTCGCCCCAGAAAGCAAAGACAGTAGTGTTCACGTTGAACTCCTCGCCGTTCCAGTTGTAGATAAGGTTTGTGGAATAACCGGGATTCTGCTTAACCCCGTTCTGAACAGAATCGTAATAAATGTAGAATATTCTTTTATTGTTCGCAGCAGTAGTGCCGTTCATGATAAACGAAAGTGTTCCCACAGCATTGCTTGCAGCATTGTATAATTCCCCTTTATCAAACTGACTGGTAGCTTCCTGGATGATGCCACCTGTCGAATTGTATTCCAATATTCTGGTTGAATTTTCATCAAAGGTTCCGCTTGGCAATAGGTCTGTGAAATTCACTTGCAATTCTATCGGCCAGTCTGCCCTAGAGTATTGTGTGGCATTGATTTCTAGTCTGAACCTATAGTTCCAAGAGATGTTCCACCACGTAAAGTTCACCTGCGGCGGACCGAAGCCCACGAACAGACCGGTGAAACTTGGCCCCAGAAACAGGTTAATCAGCAGGAAAGAGAAGGTCGATATCAAGACTATAGTCAAAACTAGCAAAAGTCTAGCATTTACCATAATATAATTTTGTAGAAATAACTATAATAATCTGAAACTTGGAAAGCTGATTTCCTGTCACGGTTAGACGCGGACGGGCACAATCTCCCTGCCGGCCCCATAGGTCCCAGCTGGAAAATGGTTGTTCATATACGAAGCTGTTATGAGATACTCGCCGGATATCGCTACAATAGAACCCAGAAAAGCCAGAGGATAGACCAGCGAGCCCAGTCTCGCGAGTATGCTCATGTCCAGCGAACTGAATACTATGGACAGCCCCAGGCTTACGAAGAACAGGTTCTTTGCAGGGGAACCGAAAAACAGGAAGACGAAGCTGAAGACCAAAGTGGCTGCCAGCCCGCCCAAATAGACCCAGGAATAGTCCACACCGTAACAGTTCATCTCGGTGTGGGGCTGGAGCAAACCCCCGCCTGCTAATGAGAACTTCTGGCCTTTGCAGCCGACAATGCTGCCCGTGGCGCCGTGGCCCAGCTCGTGTACGGCTATTATGGACACGAATAGTATGACGTTTATAATAAGGATGCCAAGGATGCCTTCGATTTTCACAAAAATATTTATGGTCGCCCGTGACTTATAGTTTCAAGCCTGGCTGTAACCTTTTGCTGGCAGAAAAGGCTTAAATTTTATACTAAAAGGGACAAACTATTAATTAGGAATGCCGATGATCGACATAGAAAAGATATACGACAAGGTTAGGAGCGTCTACGAGGGGTCGTCCAAGATAAAGATCTTCCAAGAATCGCTTGAGGGCATGATAAACGTCATAGACAAGATAGGCCTCGACTACAGCAGGGGCAAGATATCCAAGAGGAGCTACGAGGTCGACATGAGGAAGTTCAAGGTGGACAGCATCAGGCTCATCAAGGACATAAACCAGCTGATAGACGTGAATATAAAACATGTGAAGATTATTTCCGGCGAGGTGCTTTCAAACAGGGCTCCTCAGAAGGCTGCAAGGAAAAGCGGGAAAGCCGCGAGGAGGGCGGTATGAAATGGTCATAGCCACTCTTAGCCTGGATGCCATAGAAAAAATCCTCAACGACCTGTCGAAAGAATCGCTTAGGATAAAGCTTCTGCAGGAGGAGATAGCTAACCTCGACAGGAACCTGCAGGAGAACAAAGCTTTCTTCTCGTCAGGCAGGACATCGAAAGAAATCTATGAATACATCAAGGACATGCTGGAAAGCGAGAGGAAAGCCCTTCTAGACAAGCTGGAAAAACCTATGGCTACGACATTGGGCCTTTCCGAAGAACTTGACAAGATAATGAACGCGAACAGGGTTTAGCGCCCTCTCTTCAGCTCGCTGAGTATCCTTCTCTTCCTCTGCTCCTCTGTCTCATCTGGCTTCTTTGATTTTTTCTTCAGTGATTTGCCTTCGGCCTTCTCTTCCTTGCCGGCAGTATTGATTTCAATGGAAGCCAGCTTGCCTTCTATGCCCGCCAGTTTTTTTGTAGCTTCTTCGACTACCTTGCCAATCTCGTCCTGCTTTGCTTTCACTTCTGCTACCTGCTGCGGCAGCTTCTCCCTCTCGGCCGTAGCTATCTGTTCAAGTTTTCTCCACTCGCCCTCAAGAGAAGTCCTTATCTGCTCAAGTTTTCTTAGATTAGCAACCTTAGCCCCCTCATAGTCCTGCCTAGAAATCTTCCCTTTAACAAGCTGCTCCTGCATAGATTCCAGAAGAAGCTTTATGTCCTCCCTGTCCCTCTGAAGCTCCACTATGTTTTGCGGGGGCTTCGTCTCCACCACTGGCAGCAGCCTTGGCATCTCCTCGGCCAGCCTCTTCACGAGGGGTATCTCTTCCTACAAATCGTTTAGGTCTGCATTTGTCACATATCCTTCCAGCTTGACACTGAAGGAGTCTATGCCTCTCACGAGCTCCTTCATGCTTTCCTCGGAGTCCTCCTGCCTGGCCTTTATAAGAGTAAGCTCGCTCAGACCCTTGTTCAAATCAATAAACATCTTCTCTGTCTTCGTTCCTATCCTTTCTATATATCTTATGGCCTCGTTTATGTCGTACAGCTTCTTCTGTATGTCCTTGTTTATAGCCACAAGGTTTTCTATCCCGCCTATGGTCTTGAGCATCTCGAATATCTTTCCTACCCTTTCGCCGTAATCTTCAGACTTCCTCTCTATCTTCTCCATCTGCATCTGCTGTAGCTCCATCTTCTGGTTTATCTCCCTAAGCTTGGAATTGAACTCCTGCGGCTTTATATCGGATATCTCGTCCTCCATCCTCTCCATCTTAAGGCTGACAGATCGG
>CAYJRO010000010.1:2867-12116 GCA_964372425.1 uncultured archaeon | reverse complement strand
GTAGGAGCCAGCGGCATACTTCTGGAGGATGGCGCCAACAGGATAGTCATGGACTATGGAATAAAGGTGTCAGACGACCCGCCCAGCTTCCCGATTCCTGTGGAAGGAGGGGTTACACATGCTGTGGTAAGCCATTGCCATCTCGACCACAGTGGTGCTATACCGGTGCTGGTGAAAAACAATGACCTGACAAAAGTATACTCCACTCCGGTCACGAAGGAGCTTACAGAGCTTCTTTTGTTCGATTCTATAAAAGTAAACAAGGAGGAGGGTATAGAGCTGAAGTTTGCCGAAGGCGACGTGGACGACACTCTTAGGAAATTTGAAGTGGCCAGTTACAATAAACCCCATTTTCTTAAGAACGGCGTGGAGATAAAGATGCTAGATGCGGGACATATCCCAGGCTCCGCGATGCCGCTGATAACCGCGGGCGATAAAAATCTGCTCTACACAGGCGACATGAACACCGAGGACACCAAGCTGGTGAGGGGGTGCCAGAAAAGCCTGCCGGAAATCAACACACTTATCATTGAAAGCACTTACGGCGACAGGAACCATCCAGACAGGGAGTCGCAGGAAAAGGAGCTTGTGAATACGGTAAGAGAAACGCTTGCGAACGACGGCAACACCATCATTTCCGGTTTTGCTGTAGGTAGGATAGACGAACTGCTTCTGGTCTTGAGCAGGTACGGCATAGACTATCCCGTATTTGTGGACGGCATGGCCAAGAAGGCGATTACTATAATCAACAAATATAAAAATTGGCTGAAAGACCCAAAGAGTCTGGACAAGGCTTTGGAGAAAGTCGAATATGTGAACGACGAGGGCGACCGCAGAAGGACGCTGAAAGAGCCGTCTGTGGTCTTGACCACCAGCGGCATGCTTAAAGGAGGCCCTGTCATCTGGTATCTGAACAAGCTTTATTCCAGAAAAAACTGCAGCCTCATACTGAGCGGATTCCAAGTCAAAGGCACGCCTGGGAACGTCTTGCTGGAAACCGGCCAATACGTCAACGAGAAATACAGCATGAGCTTTGACGTCAAGATGGGAATAAAAAGGCTGGACTTTTCATCTCATGCAGGCAAGGATGGCTTGTTAGACTTCATCAAGAACGCCAACCCCGAAAGAGTCTTCTGCGTCCACGGCGACAAGACAGAGGAGTTCGCGGAAACTATCAGGCAGGAAGGTTTCGAGGCCGCTGCACCATCAGTAGAAAACCGCATATTCGATTTCTAATCTATTTTTTATTACCAGCATACCAAATTCTATTTAGAATGTTTAGAAAGCTTAAGAAAACCAGAATAGAAAAGGAAGAGATAATAGCAGACCTCGTTTTTTTGCATTATCTTTCCTTGTAGCCGCCGTAGCACTTTTTATCTTTGACATCCATTGGAACTTCTATCCCGGAGGCCAGCTGTTCCCTCCAGCCAAGTACGTGTTTACAGACAGGACAATATACCTGTGGGGAGGGCTCCTAGGAGCAACTGCCGGGTTCTTTTTAATCAAGCTTTTCCTTTTCGGCCTTAAGGAAGAGGAGATTGTCTGGAAGAAATCCAAGAGCAGAAAGCCACTTAAAGGTTAAACACCCAGTTTTATACGGCGAGAAGCGTGGGCAGAAGACTGGGGAAGGCGAGGGAATTCTTGGCAGACCTTTACGGCATAAACTTGGACTTTGACGATTACGTGGAAGGTTTGCTGAAAAAAGACGTCCGGCCGTATGAAATAGCGCGCAGGATAGACAGGACAGCCACGGTAGCCAAGACAGTTGCTAACGCGGGCTGGCTGGCAGCCTCCTTCCTGTTTTACAGGGAAAATCTGCCCCACGCCGACAAGGTTGCGCATGCCACGATGGGTAGCCTGATAGAGTATGCTGTGACAGGCGTAGGCAAACTGTTTGGGAGAACCAGGGGCATTGCCAAGAAAGCCGGCCTAGTTTCGGCTGTTGCCGGCGGTCTGGGATATGAGGCACTCCAAAGCCAAGGAATCTCCCTTACAAGAAGCAGCACGCCCGATCCTTATGATGCGGCTTCTGCTGCTGCGGGCGGAGCCGTCGGATACTTGATACAAAGGCATTATGACAGGAAGATAGACAGGCTGTTGGATAAAGTACCAGGTCACCATGAAGAACGTTCTCAAGAATCTATAGAATAACCGGCGCTTATTTCCTGTATACCATCTTCAGGGCAACCGACAGAACTATGAGGCCGATGCCCACATACTGCAGGGGGAAGATGACCTGGCTGAAAATAAGCACAGACCAAGTTATGTTGAGCGGTACGTCGAGCAGCAGCAAAATACCCTCTGTGACAGGCCTTAGATCCTTGGGTCTCACAAGATTCAACGCGCCGTAGGGAAGTATGGTGCTGAAGACCGCGAAAAGCGCGACCAACGCAAGCTGACGGTTGTCTGGCAATGCCAAGCCCGTCAGAGCCACGTTCGGCACAAGAGTCATGATTATCAAAGACATGATGAAGACGGCTGGAATGGAAAATATCATCGTGTTGGAAAGCGTCTGCAAAGGCTTGTAGGCAGCCGTTTTCACATTCCTTTTCAGCCACAGATAAACGGCATATAAAACCCCCGAAAGGGCGCCGAAAAGCACACCGGTTCTAATCTGTGCAAAATCCGACAGGTAGACGCCCGCTGCCATCAGAGCTCCTGCCACGCCGACGGCCATGAAAAGCAATTTGGGCAAGGACACCTTTTCCTTTCTGGTGGCGAAGGATATCGCGGACGTGTAGATTGGCTGGGTATATGTCAGGGCCACTGCCACGGCTATGGGGACACCCAGTGCTATGGAATACAGGGCGAAGAGGAGGAATATCCCCCACACAGACCCCATGGAAAAGAAGAACAGCATATGCTTGGTAGAAGGCAGCTTAAGCACACCCTTCAATAAAAGAAAGGCTACTATGATCACCAGGGAGAAGGAAATCCTTAACATGGCCTGTTCAAGTCCGGACATGCCGCTGTTTCTCAGCAGGGTTGCGAACACGTATATGAAACTGAAGCCTAGGGAGGCCAGCAGGACGTACCCGTGGCTGCGAGTAAGCGACATGGTATACTAATATTTTCTTGACCGCCAATAATAGCTTTATGAAGGCGTTCCTTGTTCACTACGGCGAGATAGCCCTCAAGGGGGGCAACAGAAGGGACTTTGAAAGGATGCTTGTGGACAACATAAGATACTCCGCTGGGGAAGCCAACATCAAGAAGATAGAGAGGCTGGAAGGAAGGATAGCAGTATACACAAGCAGCTACAGCAGCAAGATGGTCAAGCATTTCGTTTCCAAATTGTCCAGAGTATTCGGCATATCATGGTTTTCTGTCGCGGAAGTCTGTGAGAGCAGAATGGACAAGATAAAATCCACATCACTCAGGATAGCCAAGGACAAGCTGAAGGGCAAGACTTTCAAGGTCGACACAAAGAGGTCTTATAAAAAATTCCCCCATACTTCCATACAGACCAACGAGATCATTGGGGAGGCACTTTTAAACAGGTACAAATCCAAAGTGTCGCTCGACGAGCCCGATGTGACAGTGTTCATCGAGATAACCAAGGACAAGACTTTTGTCCACATGGAGAAGACAAAAGGCCTGAGCGGCCTGCCTGTGGGTTCTGCAGGCAAGGTTCTTGTACTGCTGTCGGGCGGGATAGATTCGGCTGCCGCCGCCTGGCTTGTGATGAAAAGGGGCTGCAGGGTAGATTACCTGCACATACATGCCTTGAGGAGGAACAAGGACGTCAAGGACAGCAAGATAAATGACATCTTTAACGTGCTTAAGGAGTACGATACCAAATCCAGCCTATACACACTTCCCTACCACGAGTTCGACGTGAAGGCTCAGAAAGTGCCGTCGGACTACAACCTGATTCTTTTCAGAAGGTTCATGATAAGGATAGCAGAGAATCTTGCAGGCGATATAAATGCCAAAGCAATAGTCATGGGCGACAATCTGTCTCAGGTAGCATCCCAGACAATAGAAAGCATAGGCGTTGCTGACAATGATGTGGGCATTCTTATATTCAGGCCGCTTCTGACTTACGACAAGGAAGAGATAATACAGCTGGCTGGCAGGATAGGCACCTACGGGCTTTCGATAAAAGACTACAAGGACTGCTGTTCCATAATCTCCAGGCATCCGGCCACGCGTCCAAAGCTCGAGAAAGCAAAGCTGTTCGAGTCAAAGATGAAAATGGAAAGCGTCGTAAGAAGATGCTCCAAGATGGTAGAAATGCTTAAATAAGTCGTAGCATGAGTCATTTGGTTTCAGAAATCATCTTTCGCCTGTAGGAGCCGAACTTGTCCTCCGGAGAAAACCTCGGCGGCAGGGGGGATGCGCTCTGGATCCCGCATTTGGGGCAAACATCCTTTAAAGTATACGCCCTGCAGCCCTTACATTTCCTCATCTTCACACAATCACTTCAAAAGCTTGTAAGAGAGCTCGCCGTCCTTCTCCCTCATCTCCTTTCCCCAGAACTCCAGCTTGCCTACCATGAGCTTCTCGGTCTTCTTCGGGTCGGTAGTCTCAACTTCCAAGACATATTTTGGGGCTGATATGTATTTCACTACAAACCCCTCTTTTTCCAGGTCAGAAAGGCAGCTTTTTATGATGTTTATGCCGTCTGGTCCGTAGTTCTTGACGCCGACCTCGGCCTTCAACAAAGTCTTCTTCTCTACAAATATCCTTTTTATGACTTCCTTCAGCGAGTCCTTCCACGCGCCCTTTATTTCCATCTTGTCCAGAAGCTCCGGATGCTCTTTCAACTCTTCGAATGCGGTGGACAGTTCGCCGAAATTCTCCTGCAGCTTAAAGCCCACCTCTTCGTACGTCTCCTCCAGATTCTTGCCAAGAGACTTTGCCACATGGCTCAGTATGTTTTCAGCATGCTGTTCCTTCCTGTATTGTATAAACTTCTTCTTCTCATCAAACCTGTTGACCCTCTTGAGGCTGAGGTCTATCTCCCTGCCGTTTCCTGATACCTTCATGACCTTTGCCACGTACTGCTTGCCAACCTTCACAACGTCCTTTATGTTGTATACCCACTTTCCAGCCGACTCCGAGACGTGTATCATGCCTTCAAGCTTCCCATACTCATCTAGCCTGCACCACGCAGCGTTCTGACTGACCTTCTCTATAGTGCATATCACGAGTTCGCTCGGCTCCGGGAATCCGCTTCTCTTTACCATAAATAGAGATTGTGGCCAGCATAGAATAAAAGGCTTATTTTTACAGCCCGTCATAGAACAGTATCTATGTAATGAAAAATCAAGGATAAATAATTTCCAATACAGACAGATATTCATGGAAGATGACGACTTCGGGCTTCCAGATTCAGTCAGGCCCAGAAACTATGATTTGCTTTTTGATGTGGATTTGTCGGACTTTAGGTTTTCAGGAAAAGAATCGATAGAGTTGGAGGTCTCCAAGCCGACCAAGGAGATTGTTCTGAACATGAACAAGCTTAGCCACAAGAGGCCAAGACTTCTTTACAAAGGCAAGCCGTTGGAGCCTGTCGAAGAGATTAAAAAAGCCAAGACAGAGAAGCTTATCCTGAGGTTTGACGAAGCCATAGATTCCGATGCCACTTTGCAGATGGAGTTTGAAGGCGAGCTGGACGACAGCTTGGTCGGTCTTTACAGGAGCAAGTATGCGCTTCCAGACGGCACGGAGAAGTACATGGCAACCACACAGTTCGAGGCGCCTTATGCTAGGCTGGCATTCCCGTGTTTCGACGAGCCGAGGCACAAGGCGACATTTAACGTATCCGTCAAAGCAGACTGGGATTTGCAGGCCATATCAAACATGCCTGTCAGAAACGAGACGTTCGATGACGGTCATAGGAAAACCGTGAGTTTTGAAAGGACCCCGAAGATGTCGACCTATCTTCTTTATCTTGGCGTGGGCGATTTCGAGTACATAGAAGACAAGCTAGACGACACGGTAATACGTGTAATAACCACTCCTGGCAAGAAGGAGCAAGGACGGTTTGCATTAGAAATGGCTAAAAATGCTATTTCATACTTCCAAGAATACACAGGAATCAGATACCCCTTGCCTAAACTCGACCTTATAGCAATCCCCGACTTCGGGGCAGGAGCCATGGAAAATTGGGGGGCAATCACATTCAGAGAAAACCTCCTTCTGGCAGATGATAAAACTTCAGTGAAAAGAAGGCAAAGGATGGCTGAAGTAATATATCACGAAATCGCACACCAATGGTATGGAGATTGGGTGACTATGATAGGCTGGCCGGATTTGTGGCTCAATGAAAGCTTCGCGACCTTCATGGCTTACAAAGGAGTTGACAAATTATTCCCCCAGTGGAGGGCCTGGGACGACTTTGTTACAGAGGAGACTTCCGGCGCATTAAATCTGGATTCCCTAAAAACTACCCATCCAATACACGTTGAAGTCAAAAATCCCCACGAAGTGGAAGAGATTTTCGACGAGATAAGCTACAACAAAGGTGGCAGCGTCCTTAGGATGATAGAAAATTATCTTGGTGAAGAGGTTTTCAGGAAAGGAGTTAGCAAGTACCTTAGGAAATACATGTACGGGAACGCCGACTCGGCGGACCTTTGGGACTCGCTTGCCGAAGTGTCAGACGTTCCTGTGAAGGAAATAATGGAAGAATGGGTAAAACAGCCCGGCTACCCAGTCGTAGAAGCTAAGACTAACAAGAGGTGCTTGAAGCTCAGGCAAAATAGGTTGCTTTTCGGTAAAAAAAGCCTGATATCATGGTTGTTCGGCGACAAGCAGAAATGGCCGATACCAATATCAATAAAAACTGGCGACGGACAAGGTATGTCTACAGACATCCTAGACAGCAGGAAAAAGAAAATACCCATGAGAGACCAGTGGGCAAAGCTTAACTACGGTCATGCGGGGTTTTACATAACCAAATACTCCGACAAAGACCTTTCCAAATTGAAAGAGCTGGTCAGCGGCAAGCAACTGCCTGCAGTGGACAGGTGGGGCCTTCAACAGGAGCTAATGTATCTTTCACTCGCAGGAGAGACCACTTTGGACAAGTATCTGGATTTCATAAAAGCCTACCATAACGAAGACGATTATTTCGTCCTGAGGGACATATCTAAAAACATGAAAAGCATTTGGAGCAGGTTCCACAAGGAGGATTTCTGGCCGTCGGCGTGGCCGCAGTTCAAGGAGCACGTGAAAGAACCTTTCAAAACAGCTTTGGAGAGGCTTGGTTGGGAGTCTGTTACTGGGGAAAGCCACACAGATTCCCTCATGAGGGGGGTGGCTGTGGACTATATGGCTTTTTTGGAGGATGCCGATGTGATTAGGAGATGCGATGAAAAGTTCGAAGGATATCTGAGGGATGCTGATTCACTGAACCCTGACTTAATTGGGGCTGTTGTTAGTGTCGTAGTTGGCAACAGCGATTTCAGCAGATACGGACAATTTTTCAATCTGTATGACAAGCCCAGAAATTTGGACGAAAAACTGGCATCCATAACATCTCTTGGAGGTTTCAAGGACGAGAGGAGCTACAGGGAATCCCTGGATTCTGTGCTGTCTGGCAAAGTAAGGATACAGGATTTGAGATACCTATTCCCTTCCCTCGCATCCAACCCCCACCACAAAGACCTGTTTACAATATGGGTGAAGGATAATTGGAACAAGATGGAGTCGTATAAAGACAGCCCGCCAGTGTTCATGGACATCATAGAAAACACAATATCTTATCAAGCCGGCAGAGAAAAGGAGGACGAGCTGAGGGAATTTTTCGACGCTCATCCTGTAGAATACAAGAGAATTTTAGACAAGTCCTTCGAGATAATGAGAAGAAGTACAAAATGGATAGAAACAAACAGGTCACTGCTAGCCAACTATCTCAATCCACAGCCAACAGAATACATGCCGCCGCCCAGACCACCTTTCTACGGCTTCGCGCACGTGTAAGCTAGGTCTTCTTCCACCTTATCCCTTCCTTGGTGTCCTCGACTACTACGCCGTACTTGTTTTTCAGCTCTTCTCTAACTTCGTCTGCTGCTGAAAAATTACCAACTTTCCTAAGGCTTTCACGCTTGGCTATCAGATCCAGCACCTCCTTGGGCAGTCTTTCCTCTTTCTTAACTTTGTCGAATCCCAGGCCCAGGACTTTATCTATGGTACGCATAGTCTTGAGTACAATGGAAGCGTCTCTCTTGCCGAAACTGCTACTTTCCATCATCTTGTTTGTTTCTGTGACAAAGTTGTGAACGGAAGCCAAAGCTCTTGGCATGTTCAGGTCGTCGTTTACGCATCCCTTGAATTCCTTCTTGAATTTCTTTACGAGTTCTTTTACTTCTGGGCAGCTTTTCTCGCCTTTGACATCATACAGCCTCCTTATGAAATCATACAGGTTGTTTAGAGTCTTCTGTGCGGCATCCAAGCCAGAAAATGTGAAATTGAGAGAATCCCTGTAGTGGGAATTGGTGTAGAAGTATCTGAGGGCAAGCGGGTTGTAGCCGTTGCCGACAATGTTCCTGATGGTGTAAAAGTTTCCTAGAGACTTGGACATCTTCCTTCCGTCTACCACAAGGTGGTTGCAGTGAAGCCAATAATTTACAAACTTCTTGCCTGTCGCTACTTCTGATTGCGCTATCTCATTCGTGTGGTGGACTGGTATGTGGTCGATACCGCCCGTATGAACGTCAAATGTCTCCCCCAGATACTTCATGCTCATTGCGCTGCACTCGATGTGCCAGCCCGGAAAGCCTTTGTTCCAATGGGATTCCCATTCCATGTCCCTCTTCTTGCCTTTGGGCGAAAACTTCCACAGAGCAAAGTCTGCGGGATTCCTCTTGCCTTCAGCCACCTCTATTCTAGCTCCGGCTTTCAGGCCCTCCATGTTCAGTTGGGCAAGCTTGCCATAGTCTTTCAGTTTGGAAGTGTCAAAGTAAATGCCGTCCTCAATCTGGTAGGTGTAGCCTTTCTTTTCCAGCGTCTTTATCAATTCTATCTGTTCTTTTATGTGGCCGGTGGCTTTGGGCATCACATGCGGCTTCAGGATGTTCATCGTAGCTGCGTCTTCCAAGAAAGCCTTAGTGTAGAATTCGGCAACTTCCCAAGCGGTCTTGCGTTCCCTCTTAGCACCTACTTCCATCTTGTCTTCTCCCTCGTCTGCGTCGGAAGTCAGGTGGCCGACATCAGTTATGTTCATTACATGCTTTACTTTGAATTTGTTGAACTCCAATATCCTCCTGAGCAAGTCCTCCCAGACGAATGCCCGCATGT